>JBKDZQ010000702.1:0-6969 GCA_047971325.1 Parahaliea sp. | reverse complement strand
GCCCCAGCTGGATGGCCTCGTTCAACTCGATCAGTTCCGCCAGTTGCTGCAGCAGGCGGGCCTGCTCCCAACGCAGCGCCCAGGCTAGGGAACGCAGATGCTTCGGTAAGGGTTCATCGGTGAGTTCCGCCCGGTCGGCGGCCTCGTCGAAACCCTGGCCCACCTGGTTCAGGGCCAGCCTGGCCTCAGCCGGGAGTCGCACACCCGCCTCGGCCAGTTGATCCAGACTGTCCAGCTCCCGGCGACGCAACAACTGAATGAAATCGGGAAACGGCCCCCGCCAGTGGCGTTCGATCATGGCCCGCTGCTGGCGCAGGATCATCAGGCGCGAGGTCAGCAATACCACCTGATTGTTGAGCAGCAGCACCAGGCCATTGACATTGCGCAGGTGCGGGGCGTCAAAGAACAGGTGCCGGCGCAGACCTTCCAGAGCGCTGATTTCCAGTACCACCCGCCGCTGGCGGGCCTCGAAGGCGGCGTCGTCCTCCTGGGTGCGGATAACCGCAGCGGCGTGGGTGGCAATCAGTCTGACCAGTTCGTCCACTTTGGCAAAGTAGCTGCGGGAGACCGCCAGAGGCCTGGCGCTCAGCAGGCTGACCACCGCCACACAGGCCACCCCGAGCAGGGTTTCGGTAAGGCGGGTCACCGCCAGTGTCCAGGTATTTTCCGGTTCCGGCACCGCCAGCAGGGCGACGATCACCGCGGTAAACCCGCTCAGTACAAAGGCGTGGGAATCGGTGTAACGCAGCAGGGACCCACCGGCGGTGCAAAAGCCCAGCCACAGCGCCAGGCTGAAGATAAAGAACTCCGGCTGCTGCGGAAACAGCACCATGATCAGCACCGCCACCAAAGCACCAACGGCGGTGCCCACCACCTGGGCAGCACTGCGTTTGAGGGTCATGCCAGCCAGCGGCAGGCTGATGATCACCACCGTCATCAGCGCCCACTTGGGCTGCTCCAGGTCGAACACAAAGGCCAGGTAGAGACACAGCAGGCCGGCGACCACCGTGCGCAGGGCGAACAGCAGCACTTCCCGGCTCGGGGAGAAGACGATCCGGAAGTAATTCACCAGAGCGCTCATGGCTGCTATCGACCTGGAGACGCCCGAACCCTAACCAAACAGCTTGCCGGCCACCGAGGCAATGCGCCGCCCCTGATAGCGAGCGCCCTCGAGATCGATCTCGCTGGGCTGGCGGCTGCCATCACCGCCGGCAATCGTGGTCGCGCCATAGGGTGCGCCACCGACGATTTCCTCGCTGTTCATCTGCCCGGCGTAGCCGTAGTCGAGGCCGACAATGGTCATGCCAAAATGCAGCATGTTGGTAATAAGGGAGAACAGGGTGGTTTCCTGGCCACCGTGCTGGACACTGCTCGAGGTAAAGGCACCGCCAACCTTGCCGATCAAGGCCCCCCTGGCCCACAGGCCGCCGGCCTGATCGAGAAAAGCCGCCATCTGCGAGGATATACGTCCGAAGCGAGTGCCGGTGCCAATGACGATGGCATCATAGTGCTCCAGCTCCGCCACCGTTGCCACCGGCGCTTGCTGGTCGAGTTTGAAATGCGCACTGCGGGCGATGTCCTGCGGCACGGTTTCCGGAACCCGCTTGACGTCCACCTCCGCACCGGCCGAGCGGGCACCCTCGGCCACGGCTTCTGCCATTGCCTCGATGTGGCCATAGGATGAGTAATAGAGAACAAGAACTCTGGGCATGTTGTCACCTTTTGCTAATAACGTCCCGGCATCTGCGTTCCAGTGCGCCGTGCCGGGCGAGGGGTTTCAGGGTGGGGGCTCCGGCCTGCGCCGGCGCTCACTTGCCCTGGGTCAGGGTATCGTAGCTGGTAATCAGGTTGCGATAATCCGGGATGTGGCTGGAGAACAGGGCCGCCAGACCGTCGATGTCGTTGCGCCAGTCGCGGTGCAGTTCACAGGCCAGGCCGAACCAGGTCATCAGCTGGGCACCGGCTTGGGACATGCGATCCCAGGCCGAGTGGCGGGTCAGTTCGTTGAAGGTGCCCGAGGCGTCCGTGACCACGAACACCTCGTAACCGGCCTCGATGGCGGACAGCGCGGGAAAGGCCACGCAGACCTCGGTGACCACACCGGCAATGATCAGCTGCTTCTTGCCGGTGGCTTTCACCGCCTTGACAAAGTCCTCGTTGTCCCAGGCGTTGATCTGGCCCGGGCGGGCGATATAGGGAGCATCCGGAAACTGGGCTTTCAGCTCGGGCACCAGGGGACCGTTGGGTCCGGTTTCGAAGCTGGTGGTCAGAATGGTGGGCAGCTTGAAGTAATTGGCCAGGTCGGCCACGGCCAGCACATTGTTTTTGAACCTGTCCGGGTCGATATCACGCACCAGGGACAGCAGGCCGGCCTGGTGGTCCACCAGCAGGACCGCAGCATTGTTTTTGTCCAGACGTACATAGGGTTTGGTGCTCATCGCTTTGCTCCTTGAGATACTGAGTGATGTCTTGGGTATTGCCGCGCTGGCTGCAACAGGGAGTCACAATACTCTCGAAGCGCGCCTGGCAAAAGGGTGCCAAAACAGGTCTCACTGTCCTATTTGATGAACGCGGGTTGATGAACGCGGGGGAGATGGCATGCCAGCCGGTATCGCCCGCCCGGCATTTGCCATCCACATAACAATCAATCCTGATTGCATTTTTTTAACTTGCACCGTATGCTCAGCGCAACCCATAACAAGGCCGCAGGCCGTACACCGCGCACCCCGACAACAGGGGTGGCACCTGGCGAGAGTACAATCATGAACAGACTTGACGGCAAAGTAGCTCTGGTCACCGGAGCGGCCGACGGCATCGGCGCCTCCGCCGCCCGCCTGATGGCAGCGGAGGGCGCCACCGTGGTGGTCAGTGATATCAACCTGCAGGGCGCCTCGGCGGTGGCGAGCGCACTGGGCGGGGAATCCATCGCCCTGGAACTGGATGTCTGCGAGGAACAGTCCTGGCGGAACGCGATGGCGGCCATTATCGACGCCTTCGGCCAGCTCGACATTCTGGTCAACAACGCCGGTGGCGCCGGCGCCGGCACCATCGAGGAGGTTTCAGTAGAAGATTTTCGCGCCTCCATGCGCCTCAACTCGGACAGTGTTTTCATCGGCTCCAAACTCGCCATCGAGGTGATGAAAGCGCGCGGGGGCAACATCATCAACGTGTCCTCCATTCATGGCCGGCGGGCGGCGGCGCACGCCGCGTCCTACAGTGCCGGCAAGGGCGCCGTGCGCCTGCTGACCAAGTCGATCGCCCTGCACTGCGCGCAGCACGGCTACCGCATTCGCTGCAATTCGATTCACCCGGGTTACATCATGACCACCCAGATGAAGCAATGGGTCGAGGACAGCGAAAACCCGCAGCAGCAGATGGCGCAACTGCTCGCCAGCCACCCGATCGGCTTTCTCGGTGAGCCTGACGACATCGGCCGTGGCATCGTGTTCCTGGCCAGTGACGACGCCCGCTTCATGACCGGCAGCGAGCTGGTCATGGATGGCGGTTTTGAACTGGTGTAGCGGTGATTTGTGAAAGGGCCTAGCAAGCCGGGCGAGCTATCGTCTTCTTGCGTTTAGCGCACTTCCTAGCTAGAGTCATTCACTGTGTAAGTGGTAGCCGTATCAGGTCGATTACCTGCCCGGCAGGCAGGAGACCTCCATTGAAGCCCTGAGAGCTGTGGTGGAGTTCCTATGTCGAGACGTATAACACAGGCACCGTATCGCAGACGGATCGCCAATCGCGACCTGCCAGTCCCCGCTTTGTTGCCGCAAAACGCGGCATCCCAGCCGGCACCGGAAGCCGCCTGGCCCGGCATACGGGGGGAGCGCGCGTGACCGACAAGCCTTCGCTGCTGCCCTTCCTGGTCTACTTCCTGGCAGTGCTGCTGCTGGTTGCCACCATGCTGGTGCTGTCCTGGCTGCTGGGCCAGCAGCGCGCCAATCACGCCACCAACCTGCCCTTCGAATCCGGCATCCTGCCGGTGGGCGACTCGCAGATCCACCTCTCGGTCGAGTTCTACCTGATCGCCATTTTCTTTGTGATCTTCGACCTGGAAACGGTCTTCATCTTCGCCTGGGCGGTGGCCTTCTTCGAGCTGGGCTGGGAGGGCTACATTGCAGTTGGCCTGTTCATCGTGGTGCTGGCCATCGCCCTGGTCTATGAACTGAGCACCGGCGCCCTCGACTGGGGCATCAAGTCCCGTCGCCCCCAGCCCACGGCGGCGGTGGAAGTGCGCGAGGAGGCCCGCTGATGGAGTGGACCCTGACCCCGGCCCGGGATGTCATTGCCAGCTCGGGCGACGGCGACAGTGTGCACGAACAGGTGCGGCGCAACGTGTTTTTCGCCCGCCTGGAAGACCTCATCGCCTGGGGCCGCGCCCACTCCCTGTGGCCCTTCAACTTCGGCCTGTCCTGCTGCTACGTGGAGATGGCGACCTCCTTCACCAGCCGCCACGACATCGCCCGCTTCGGCTCCGAGGTCATCCGCGCCACGCCGCGCCAGGCCGACCTGATGGTCATCTCCGGCACCGTGTTCCGCAAAATGGCGCCGGTGGTCCAGCACCTCTACGACCAGTTGCTGGAACCGCGCTGGATCATCTCCATGGGCTCTTGCGCCAACTCCGGCGGCATGTACGATATCTACAGCGTGGTGCAGGGCGTCGACAAATTCATCCCGGTGGATGTTTATGTACCCGGTTGCCCGCCCCGTCCCGAGGCCCTGCTGCAGGGCCTGATGATGCTGCAGGAGGCCGTCGCCCGGGAGCGCCGCCCACTGAGCTGGGTGGCAGGCGACCAGGGTGTGTACCGGGCGCCGGCGCCATCCAACCGCGACCGCTTGCGCGAGGAGCGCAACCGGGCCACGCAGTTGCGCGGGCCGGGGGAAATATGAAAGAAGAGGCAAGCGTCGGATAGAAGAACGCACTTGGAGCCAACGGCTCTCGGTTTGGTTCATCGTACGATGCAGGCACCGGAGCGGGCATGGCTTGGCGGGACCGTGCGAGACAGGGAGAGCCTACCCCGCTTTACCGGGCACAGCGTGTCCCGACAAGCCATGCCCGCTTCGGCGCCGGTTCGACTAAGCGGTGTTTTACCCAAGGTAAGTACCGCTGGTCCTAATCAGGTAAGGCCAAAAAAACAACGAGAGGTCTGGCCAGCCCGGAGGTAAACGCAAGCATGCTGCACGCACAACGGCAACAGGCAGAGCCGGCAAACGCCAGCGCGGAAGCGGTGATCTCCCGCCTTGGCGAGGCCGTGCTCGCGCGCCAGAGCTGTGCCGATGGCGTGCCCACCCTGTGGGTGGAGCGCAGCGCCCTGCCCCGGGTACTGACGCAACTGCGCGGCGACTACCCCATGCTGCTCGACCTGTTCGGTATTGACGAGCGGCTGCGCGAACACCGCCCGGAGGCCGCCGCCGACTTCAGCGTGGTCTACCACCTGCTGAGCTTGGAGCGGCGCGAGGAACTGCGGGTCAAGGTGGCGGTGAACCCGCCCGACACCGTGCCCAGCGCCTGCGGCATCTGGCCCAATGCCAACTGGTACGAGCGCGAAACCTGGGACATGTTCGGCATCGGCTTCGAGGGCCACCCGAACCTGCGCCGCATCCTGCTGCCCCCCACCTGGGAGGGCCACGCCCTGCGCAAGGACCATCCGGCCCGCGCCACCGAGATGGAGCCCTTCTCCCTGGACGAAGAGCGCCAGGCCCGGGAGCAGGAGGCCCTGCGCTTTCGCCCCGAGGAGTGGGGCATGCAGCGCTCCACGCAGGACACCGAGTTCATGTTTCTCAACCTCGGCCCCAACCACCCCTCGGTGCACGGGGTGTTCCGCATCGTCCTGCAACTGGACGGCGAGGTGATCGTCGACGCGGTGCCGGACATCGGCTACCACCACCGCGGCGCCGAGAAAATGGGCGAGCGCCAGAGCTGGCACTCCTTCATTCCCTACACCGACCGCATCGACTACCTGGGCGGGGTAATGAACAACCTGGCCTATGTGATGGCGGTAGAGCAGCTGGCCGGCATCCCGGTGCCGGAGCGGGCCAAAGTGATCCGCATCATGCTGGCGGAGCTGTTTCGCATCTCCAGCCACCTGGTCTTCTACGGCACCTTCGCCCAGGACGTGGGGCAGATGTCGCCGGTGTTCTACATGTTCGCCGACCGCGAGCGCCTGTTCGGCATCGTCGAGGCCATCACCGGCGGGCGCATGCACCCGGCCTGGTTTCGCATCGGCGGCGTCGCCCAGGATTTGCCTGCGGGCTGGGACCGCCTGGTGCGCGAGTTCATCGACGCCCTGCCGGCGCGCCTGGACCACTACCAGAAAATGGCCATGGACAACAGCATCCTCAAGCGCCGCAGCGTCGACATCGGCAGCTACAGCGCCCGGGAGGCGGTGGAATGGGGCATCACCGGGCCGGCGCTGCGCGCCACCGGGGTGGATTTCGACCTGCGCCGGGACCGCCCCTACGGCGGCTACGAGCAGCTCGACTTCGAGGTGCCGCTGGGCCACAAAGGAGACTGCTACGACCGCGCGGCGGTGCGGGTGGAGGAGATCCGTCAGAGCCTGCGCATCATCCGCCAGTGCCTGGACAACATGCCGGCGGGGCCCTACATGAGCGAACACCGGCTGGCCACCCCGCCCCCCAAGGAACGTACCCTGCGGGACATCGAGACGCTGATTCACCACTTCCTCAACGTCAGCTGGGGCCCGGTGATCGCCCCCGGGGAGGCCTCCTTTCCCATCGAGGCGACCAAGGGCATCAACAGCTACCACCTGGTGTCCGACGGCGGCACCACCAGCTACCGCACCCGGATTCGCACGCCCTCTTTCCCGGCGCTGCAGCAGATTCCGCTGATCAGCCGCGGGCTGATGATCCCCGACCTGATCGCGATCATCGCCAGCATCGACTTCGTGATGGCGGACGTGGACCGATGAGCGAGCTGTTGCCGGTACTGAGTGAGGACGAACTGGCGGC
>JBKDZQ010000701.1:0-1896 GCA_047971325.1 Parahaliea sp. | reverse complement strand
CAAGAAGGGACATCAGGCTGCGGGCGCTGATGCCCAGCCGGGAAGACCTGAGCGCATTCCTGTCGGAAGATGTGGTCGACAATATTCCCGCCGAGCAATTTGAATTCATGGAGAAGATTTCCATTCTCAGACAAATCAATGGTTCACTTGCCGCCCATGTGGCTAAAACGCCGCATGCCGAGGAAATGATCGAATCCATCGAGTCCAGCAATCTCTTTTTACAGCCCATCGATATCGACAATGATTGCGAGTGGTACCGTCTTCATCCAATGATTGCCGAGTTTTTAAGTGAAAGATTGCGACAGAAAGGCGCCGATATCGCCGGGCTTCATCGACTGGCATCGGAATGGTTCATGCGGGCCGAGTTTTTCTCTGAAGCTATTCGTCACGCAATACTGAGCGATGACCTGGCATACGCTGTCGACATACTGGAAAAAGCTGTCGCCTCCGTACGCAGTATAAGATACCTCGGTGTATTTCTTTTCTGGATCGAACATCTTCCTGAGAATATCCTCAAAGACCACCCGCGGTTGAACATGATGGCGGCCTGGTGCTATGTGCTTACCGGGCGGCCGGAAAAGGCCGCCTCCTGTCTTGCGATATTGGAAGACGGTAATCGCGCTGAAGCCTACCGCTCCAGAATCGAGTTGGTCAAGGCCATGATCTGCACCGAGCACGATCACTCTGAGAAGGTACTCGAAATCGTCAAGCCGCTGAAGTCCAGCGACTTTCGAAACGAATTCTACGTGCATATGCTGCTGGCGCTGAAGGTCGGAAGCCTCACCATGCTGGGTCGCCACACGGAGGCCCGGATACTGTATCTGTCCGCCGCGGAGGACTTGGGCAAGCGTCAACAGAAGGAAGTCGCACTGGAAGAGGGTGCACTGATAGCTGACAGCGCCCTGGTACTGGTGGCGCTGAATTCAGGCAACATGATAGACGCGGAATCAAGGGGAGGAGACTTCCTAACAGCCGCCGAAACACAGCATGGCGTGCGCTCAGTGAGTGCCTGCACCCTGTCCGCCCTGGTAGCCGATGCGCTCTATGAAATGGACCTTCTGGAAAAAGCGCAGGAAGCGCTCGCCCCCAGAATCGAGAGGCTGAACTTCTCGGCGCCGGAATATATGTATCGGGCGAGCCTGACCCTCGGCAGGCTGCTAGCCCTGTTCAGTTCTACCCAGGAGGCGCTGAACTACCTACAAGCCGTCGAGGAACGGTTGCAGTACCGGGGCCTTTATCGCGGCGTGGCACTTATGAAGGGCGAGAGAATTCGTCTGTTGGGCATGAACGACGACTGGCGGCGGGCGTCATCGCTGATGGACGAGTTCGACAGCCTGCTGGAAATCAGCCAGGACAAATCAGCGGAAGCGCTTGAAATCGAGGCGGCGTGGCAATTGTCGCGGGCGAGGATAGCGATAAGGACTGGCGCCGAAGATACCGTACTGGAATGCGCGCAGCGCATCTCCAGCATTGCCAGAGAACTGAATAGAGGCCGTCTGAAAGTACTGTCGGACCTCCTGCGAGCCGTCGCCCTGCTGCGACAATGCCAGGCAGAAGCGGCGGAAAAATCCCTGAAATCCGCCTTGGCATCGGGATTCGGCCTGGGACTGAGACGGACCTATATCGACGAGGGAATGGCCGTGCGGACGGCCATCGAAAACATGAGGCCATTGGCAAACCCCGCGCAGGAAGCATTCCGCACCAGCCTGTTCCTGTCATCGGGCATTACAGCTGCCGCAGGTGGAGAGACATCGTCGAACGAACATCCTATCGCGGCGACGGGACAGAGGGGCATCATGCTGACCCGAAGAGAAAAAGACATTCTGGAGCTACTCAGCAAGTCGATGCCCAACAAGCGGATTGCGACAACGCTCAACCTGAGTGTTCACACGGTGA
>JBKDZQ010000700.1:0-3375 GCA_047971325.1 Parahaliea sp. | reverse complement strand
TGACATCGCCAATGCCCAGTTCCGCGGCCCGCCGGGTGACGATCTGTGAGTTGCGACCGGTGATGATGGCCACCTGGACCCCGGCCCGCTGCAGCAGCTTGATGCCGAGTCCATCCTTGATATTGAAGGACTTCAGCTCCTCGCCGCTGTTGCCGTAGTAAATGCGGCCGTCGGTGAGCACGCCGTCGACATCCAGCGCCAGCAGGCGCACCCGGGCGGCAGTGCTGGTCGCGGTGTTCATCAGGCGATCCCCGCCTGCAGCAGTCCCATCAGGTGCACCACGCCGGTTACCTGCTGCTCCTCGCCCAGCACCACCAGCGAGCTGATGCGGTTTTCCTCCATGATGCGCAGGGCCTCGGCGGCCAGCATGCCGGGAGTGACGGTTTTGGGGCCGGTGCTCATCAGTTGGGCAATGGGTGTGTCGTTGATATCGACACGCGCGTCGATGGCCCGGCGCAGGTCGCCGTCGGTGAAGATGCCGGCCAGCCTGCCATCGGCTGGATCGACCACGCTGGTCATGCCCAGGCCCTTGTTGGTGATCTCCAGCAGGGCCTGGGCCAGCGGGGTCTGGGGCGGTACCCGGGGTATCTGGTCGCCGCCGCGCATGACATCGCTCACCTTCAGCAGCAGCTTCTTGCCCAGGGCGCCGCCTGGATGGGAAAAGGCGAAGTCCTCGGCGGTGAAACCGCGGGCCTCCAGCAGGGCGATGGCCAGGGCGTCGCCCATCACCAGCGCTGTAGTGGTGCTGGAGGTGGGGGCCAGGTCCAGGGGGCAGGCCTCGGTGGCAACCCCGGTGTCCAGGTGGGCGTCGCTGGCCTGGGCCAGGGGTGAGTCCGGGTTGCCGGTCATGCTGATCAGCGGCGTGCCCAGGCGCTTGAGCAGGGGCAGCAGGGTCACCACCTCGGGGACGTTGCCGCTGTTGGACAGGGCGATCACGGTGTCCTCGGCGGTGATCATGCCCATGTCGCCGTGGCTGGCTTCCCCGGGGTGAACAAAAAACGCGGGGGTGCCGGTGCTGGCGAGGGTGGCGGCGATCTTGCGGGCGATATGGCCGGATTTGCCCATGCCGGTGACGATGGCACGGCCGCGGTTGGCCAGCAGCAGCTCGCAGGCGCGATCGAAGCTGGCGTCGATGCGCTGCGCCAGGGCGGCAACGGCATCGGCCTCGATCTGTACAGTGCGCAGCGCAGAGCGGCGGTGGGGTCCCGGTGTGTCATCGCTCATGGTGTGGACAGGCTCTGGCTAGTGGGTGGTCAGGTAAAGCCAGTAATAATACAGCGCGTAGGTGCCGACGAACAGCACGCCGGCGAAGCGCCCCAGGTAGGCGTGGCCGGGGGTGGCCCGGCGGCGGTAGCGCCCGAGGTAGATGGCCAGGGCCAGCATCGCGGTCAGCGCCGCCATGCTGCCGTAATCCCGGGGCAGGATATGGGCGTCCAGCACCTCGGTCTGGACCAGGCCCGGAATGGCCATCACCATCAGCAGGTTGAAGAGGTTGGAGCCCACCACGTTGCCGACGGCCAGCTCGGTGTGGCCGCGCAGGGCACTGGCGACAGTGGCGGCCAGCTCCGGCAGGCTGGTGCCGACAGCGACGATGGTCAGGCCGATGACCAGTTGCGACACCCCCAGGGTGGTGGCGATGCCGGTGGCGCCCCAGACCAGCAGACGCGAGCTGGCAATCAGCAGCAGCAGGCCGATGGCGAAGGTCAGCCAGGCGCGGCCACTGGCCAGGTGCGGCAGTTCCTCCGCCTCCACTTCGGCCTCGGCGCCGGGAACGTCCCCGGAGGGCCGCCGCCACATCATCCGGTAGAGGATCAAGCACAGGGCGGCAACCATGGCCAGGCTGTCCGGACGCGACAGGTCGCCGTCGGCGATCAGCAGCGCCACGCCGGCGGTGACTGCCAGCAGGGCCGGCAGCTCCCGGCGCACACAGTCCGGGTGGACCTGCATCGGTACCACCAGCAGGGTGATGCCCAGTACCAGGCCGATATTGGCGATATTGGAGCCGATGGCATTGCCGATGGCCAGCTCGCCGGCGCCACTGAAGGCGGCGGTGAGGGACACCAGGATTTCCGGCGCGGAGGTGCCGATGGAGACGATGGTCAGGCCGATAATGGCCGGCGACACGCCCAGGTTTTCGGCGATGGAGGCGGCGCCGGCCACGAACAGGTCGGCGCTCCAGATCAGCACGACGAAGCCGAGCAGGGTGGCGATGATGGCTAACAGCATCGGAGTGGATTCAATTCCTGTTACAGTATGCGCCGCGGGCTGACTGAACCGCGGCGGTGGTTCGGCGGTCAAAGTCACAGCCACGAGAGTGGCCGGGACTTTCGTGACAGGCGCTCGGGCCAGCGCCTGGGAGCGCACGCCGACACCGAGTCCATACCCTACAGTGATTGAGTGCAGGAGCAAAGCAAGTGAAGCGATTTGAGCGAAAACTGGCATACTGGATGGCCATCCTGGGGTTGCTGTTCAGCGCCGTGGCGTTGGCCCAGGGAGGCGAGACCGCCCACCAGGTGGTCAGCGCGGCCACCGAAAAGGTCATGAAAGTGGTGGCCGGGGCCCGGGAGGCGGGGGGCGATCCCAGCGCGGCCTACTTCGATGGCATCGATAGCATCCTCGCCCCGGTAGTGGATTTTCGCGGCTTCGCCCGCAGCGTGATGGGCCCCTACGCCACCAGCGACCGCTATCGCTCGCTGGATGAGGCTGGCCGCAAGCAGTTGACGGCGCAACTGGATCGCTTCAGCGAAAAGATCCGCGAGGTGATGATCAACACCTACGGGAAGGGCCTGCTGGCCTGTGGCGGCTCGCGGATCGAGGTGACCCTGCCCTCTCCCAGTGATGCCAGCGAAAGTCGTGCCACCGTGCAGCAGCGGATCTACAAGGAAAACGCCGCTCCCTATGTGGTGTTGTACCAGATGGGGAGCGACCGCGACGGCCAGTGGAAGCTGCGCAACATGATTATCGAGGGCGTCAACCTCGGGGAGATCTATCGGGGTCAGTTCCAGAGTGCCGCCCGCCGTTACCATGGCGACCTCGACCAGGTGATCGATAGCTGGTCGGTGGTGAATATCAAGGACTGACCGGGGCGCTGGCTGTTTTCCCGCAGCCTGTTAAAATGCCCGCCTTTTTCGCGCGCCGGCCCGCAACGCCGGCGCGCCGGCTTTTGTGGAGGTGTTTTTCGTGGAGACAGTCATGGACGCGGCGACAGTGACCGCGCTGCTGGAGGCCCAGCTCGAGGGCTGCCAGGTGCATGTGGAAGGCGCGGGCAGCCACTACAATATAACCGTGGTCGGCGAGGTGTTCGAGGGCCTGAGCAAGTTGCAGCAGCAGCAGTTGGTCTACGCCGGGTTGAAGCAGCAGATTGCCGATGGCAGC
>JBKDZQ010000699.1:0-2901 GCA_047971325.1 Parahaliea sp. | reverse complement strand
GACCAGCGCGGCCGGCTGGAAACCTCCCCCCATGCTGCGCCGGTGCTGGGCATGACCTTCTCCGATCGGGGCATGCTGGGCAGTCTCGACCTGGACGGCAGCACCATCAACCGCATCGCCCGCTGAGGCCGGGGCGCCGGCTGGCGGCGCGGTCGCGGTTTCGGTATCCTCCGCGCCTGCTGACTGTCTCCGAGAGTGCCTCGCCATGTCCCATTTCACCTCTGTTGCCGAGCTGTTGCGCGGCGCCGTAGCCATCGGCGAGACCGTGGAAGTGCGCGGCTGGTTGCGCAGCAAGCGCGACTCCAGGGCGGGTATCTCGTTCCTGGCCGTGCACGATGGCTCGGCCTTCGATGCCATCCAGGCGGTGGTGCCCGAAGCGCTGGACAACTATCACGGCGAAGTGCTGAAGCTGTCCACCGGCTGCGCGGTGGTGGTGCGCGGCGAACTGGTGGCCTCGCAAGGCAAGGGCCAGAGCGTGGAAATCCAGGCCACCTCGGTGGTGGTGGCGGGCTGGGTGGAGGACACCGAGTCCTATCCCATCGCCAAGAAGCGCCACACCTTCGAGTACCTGCGCACCCAGGCCCACCTGCGGCCGCGCACCAATACCTTCGGCGCCATCACCCGGGTGCGCACCACCCTGGCCAACGCCATCCACAACTACTTCTATACCCGCGGCTTCCACTGGATCAATACCCCCATCATCACCGGCAGCGACTGCGAGGGCGCCGGCGAGCTGTTCCGGGTCAGCACCCTGGACGCCCTCAACCTGCCGCGGGCAGCGGATGGCCGGGTGGACTACAGTCAGGACTTTTTCGGTGGCGACGCCTTTCTCACCGTGTCCGGCCAGCTGGAGGAGGAGTCCTACTGCCTGGCCATGAGCCGGGTCTACACCTTCGGGCCCACCTTTCGCGCCGAAAACTCCAATACCAGCCGCCATCTGGCGGAATTCTGGATGGTGGAGCCGGAGATTGCCTTCGCCGATCTCAACGACGACGCCGACCTGGCGGAAGACCTGCTGCAGCACCTGTTCACCCGGGTGCTGGAGGAGTGCGAGCACGACATGGCGTTCTTCGCGCAGCGCATCGATGGCACAGTGATCGAGCGCCTGCGCAGCGTGATCGACAACCGTTTCGAGCGCATGGAATACAGCGAGGCCATCCGTATTTTGGAAAACTGCGGCCAGTCCTTCGAATTCCCGGTGAGCTGGGGTGTCGACCTGGCTTCCGAGCATGAACGCTACCTGTCGGAGCAGCATGTGGCGCGCCCGCTGGTGTTGATGAATTACCCCAAGGATATCAAGGCCATCTACATGCGCCTGAACGAAGATGAAAAGACGGTCGCTTCCATGGACGTGCTGGCGCCGGGCATCGGCGAGATCATCGGCGGCAGCCAGCGCGAGGAGCGCCTGGAGGTACTGGATTCACGCATGGACGCGCACCTGCGGGAGGAGCTGTGGTGGTACCGCGACCTGCGCCGCTATGGCACCGTGCCCCACGCCGGCTTCGGCCTGGGCTTCGAGCGCCTGCTGAACTACATCACCGGCATGGAAAACGTGCGCGACGCCATTCCCTTTCCCCGCACACCGGGTAACGCCGCTTTCTGAGCTCCGCCGCCAATTCCAACACCTGCAATGCTGGTTATTTTTTCAACAGACAGTCTGGTGTATATTGCGTAGACAGTGGTCTGGTTCGCTGGCTGCAGCTTGCCGCCGGCGGCAGATGGCAGGCCTGTCCTTGGGGCGCGCCGAGGGGTGCGAGGAGAGCAGACATGAAACAGACAGATCCGTCCGACGGGGGCGGCGGGGGAGGCGATGGCGCGCTTGGTGCCATGCAGATTGTCGATACCTTTACCCGTCTGATTTTTGGCGACAACCGGGAATACGAAGCCGTCGAGTTGCAGGTTATCGAGGCTTTGCGCCAGGCGGTGCCCGATCTGGTGACGGATGATCTGCCCGGTCTGGGTCAATACCTGCGCGCACTGGGTGTATCGGCGATGATCGATCTGGACCCTGTCGTCCAGTGCAGTCCCCTGCTCGGCGGGGTTCGCAACAGCGACAGCGCGCCGCTGGGCGGTGGCGCCTCCTGCTGAGCCACTGATACCCGCGCCGCACGGACCTATTTGGCCAGCTTGAGGGGTTTGAGGCCGCAGCCTTGCGCCAGGGTGAACAGGCTCAGGTGCTGGCTGTCCGCTTCGGTTCCCGCAAGCAGCACGGTCACCGGCTGTTCCAGCTGAAAGCGCCGGGTGGTGCTGGTGAGGCTGGCGGTCCACTTGTCGTAGCTGAATTTTTCCGGGTCCTTGCGCAGGTCCACCAGCCCTTCCAGCCCGTTGTCCGTCAGGCGCACGCTAAAACCGCTGCTGTTGATGTGGGCCACCACGCCGCTGTAGCTGCGACCCGGCTCCTCCTGCTCCAGGCGCTGGAGGTAGCGGCTGGCCAGCCAGCGCTCTGCTTCACCGGTGGCGCTGCGGGCGTTGAGTAAGTGTTCCCTCAATCGTTCCAAAGTGGAGTCATCCGCTGCCGTCTGGCTGCCGTCGCCGCCGGCGAGGATCGCCTTGATCTGCAAGTGCACCAGGAAATCCACGTACTTGCGCAGCGGGGAAGTGCAGTTGGTGTAGCAGTCCAGTCCCATGCCCATGTGCAGGCCCGGCTCCTGGGTGAGTTCGGCGCGGGCCAGCAGCCGGTTGACCATGCTGCGCAGGGGCAGCTGGCTGGCGCTGGCGCCCAGGGCGCGCATGATGGTGCGATAGCCGGACTTGCCGGCGAGGTCCAGTTCCGCCACCTCGGGTGCGTGCATGGCCAGAAACTTGTGCGCCTCGTCGAGGCGGTCGCCGCGAAAGCCGCTGTGACGCACGAAAGGGCCTTTGGCGTTGTGTCCAGCCAGGAAGCCGGCGGCGCAGCGATTG
>JBKDZQ010000698.1:0-3719 GCA_047971325.1 Parahaliea sp. | reverse complement strand
TGTTCATTATTCTTACATTCGACCCCTGTCTGATATTTGTCCTAAAAATTTTCCCTTAGAATGTCAATTCATTTTTTTGATACGGGGAAAACATCAACATGCCCATCAGCCAGGAAAATTTCAATAAACTGGGCCGCTACCTCGACAATGGCCATAACCTGATCAAGGACATTAAGGCGATTGCCGAAGACCAGATGCCGCCGCGGCGTTACAGGGGCGAAGAGCTGGTCGAGCTGGTTGGCGCCAAGGTCAACACGATTTACATGGCGGAAAAAGAAGGCCGCCTCCCCTCCCCTGACCTCGACCCGAAAACCCACCGCCGACTGGGCGCCACCCTGGACCAGGTGCTGGTGATGCAGGAGTACTTCGGTACCCGCCCTTGGCGTCAGCCCAATGAAGACGCAGTGGTGATGTCCTTCACCAACTTCAAGGGCGGCTGCTGGAAAACCACCACGTCCTGGTATGCCGGTTCCTATTACGCCAACCTGGGCTACCGGGTGCTGTTTGTGGACTTGGATCCCCAAGCCTCGCTGACCTACAACTGCGGGATTTTACCGGACTTCGATACCTCCCACGAAAAATCCCTGGGGCCCTATATCCTGGAAGAGGAAGGTTATCCGGCCAGCTGGGCCAAGGATGTCATTCGCGACACGCACCTGCCCAACCTCAAGATCATCCCCTCTACCCTGCAGCTGGCCGGTGTTGAATACGCCCTGTCCAATGCCATCATGGAGGCGCGGTCGGAGAGTGACCGCCTCAGCAAAATGATGCACTGGTTCCACCGGGTCAAAGACATCGTCAATGAGGTCAAAACCGATTTCGACATCGTGATCATGGACGGGACACCGTCACTGGGGCTGCTACCGCTCAACATCATTTTTGCTTCGGATGCAGTGGTGGTGCCGGTGCCAACCGAGATCACTGATTTTGCGTCCACCCTGTCTTTCGGCGACTTGTACAAGGACCAATCCGAGACGCTGTACGAGACCTTTGGTGATGAAGTGGTGCTGCCGGATATGCTGTTTTTGCCCACCCGGTTCTCCGCGTCTGAAAAGACGGCGACCCTGGGCAGCGAGTTTGTGCTGGATCAAATTCGCAGGACTTTCAGTACGGACTGCATGCAGTCGGTGATCAAGAAGCATGAGGCGGTGGTGAGTAATCTGTCCTTGATGCGACGCACCGTCTTTGACGTCAACGCTGGCGATGCCAATGTGAATCGCGAGGCGCGTAAGCGGGCGATGGCCAACTTCAAAACAGTGTTTGATGAAATCCTGGAACGGGCAGTGTATCCGCGCTGGCCGAGCAAGAAAGCAGTGCTGGAAGAGAAGGGGATCTACTGATGGCTGAGAAGAAAAAGTTTGGTATCCATGCGCTGTCTGCCCGCTTGGGCGATACGACGACTGAAAAGGCGCCGTCCACCGCAGAGGCCACCACGGAAAAGCGCGTGGCCTCGCCCATCAATTCGCCGGCGATTACCGCACGTGGGAAGCGTCAGCAGCGGATGTATCTGGAATTGCCGGTCTCCAAAAACACGGTGGAGTGCGATCTGATTGAGGTCAATCCTCGGCACTGTGTAGCGTCCCCGCTGAATAAGCGGGTGCAATCGCTCTTGTCACCGGATGATGTGGCGGTGCAGCAGCTACTGGCGGCGATCCGGGATGAAGGTCAGCGTGACCCGGTGCTGGTGCGTGAGCTGCAAAAGCCCGAGGGCGATAAGCGCTATGAAGTGATTTACGGCACTCGCCGGCGCTATGTCGCGGCATTGCTGGCTGACGCAGGGGAGGGCAGTGGACTGCTCAAGGCCTGGTACAGCGACCAGATCACCGATGCCGACGCCAAGCGCTTGGCGGACAGTGAGAATGATGACCGGCAGGACATTTCTTCCTGGGAGCGAGCGGTCTACTTTGCCCAGCTGCGCGCGGGCAAGCCTGACATGACGCTGGAGGTCCTCGCCGGGATCGAAGGGGTCGACCGGACCCTGGCGGGCAAGTACCTCAAGTTGGCGGAGTTGCCGGAGGAGATCGTCAAGCAGGTGGCCTCACCTACCGTGATCAGTCTGCGCGCCGGTCTGGATATCCAGAAAGCCCTGTCCGCGCTAGGGCCATCAGCGCGCAAGCAAGTGCTGAAGGAGTTCGCTGAGCTGCCGCGATTTGAGGATGGCGCCGCTTTGCTCAAAGCGTTGCGAACCGCCGCGACAAAACCCAAGACGGTGGTGGCAGCGAAGCGCCGGGAATTGCTTGATGGCCAGGGGCGCAAGCGAGCGGTGATTGGCGCTCACCGCACCAACAAAGGCCAGTACAAGGTCGACCTGTTTGAACTCTCGGACGAACAGATAACCGCGGTGGAAGAGGCCATTCGCAGCGCCCTGAAGCTGTGAATGTGCACGGTTCCCGTTTTTTCATAACTCATTGATTTATAAGTATAAATCGCTTTTCAAAAGTGCATTTTTGCAGCGTCCTCGGTGGCTGCAGAATCGCTTAAGTTCCAGCAGATCGCCGCGCGGGCTTACTAGCCCTGGCGCGGTGGTTCGCACTTATCCTCTGCCTCTGCTCCCGCGGTGAGGGGTTATTCCAGTTCGGGATCCTGGTTGGCGCCGAGTTCCAGGAGGAGGGCATTGGCTTCCCGGGTGTTGTCGACCGAGAGACTGAGTTGGCCGTGCAGCAGGGTATCGGTCTGGATCCGCTGATCCAGTTTATCCAGTAAGCCTTTGAGTTCCGACAGACTGTGGAAGGCGAGTTCCACGGTGCCTTTGTGCTGTTTGGCATCGAGGGTGATGGCCGTGGGTGTGCCGTAGTTTTCCGCCAGTTCGCGTTCCATGAGACCGACGTCACCCAGGCGCTGGGCGGCCTTGCCGCGGGGCTGGGCAACCAGTTGCGGCGGTTCGTAGCCGGGGTGGACCAGGCGGTAGAGGGCCCGGGAGGACATCATGCCTTTGGCAGCCTGGGTGGCGAGGCGTTCCTGGCGGGTGGGGGAGGGTTCGCCGAGCAGAAACTTGGCAAATTGCGGTTTGATCTGGCCGCTTTGCAGCAGGGCCCGGGTGCCAGGTGCCAGGCCCTTGAGCAAGCGCAGCCGGTTGGAGAGGGTGGGGCGGGCAATACACAGGGCATTAGCCAGGGTCTGGATTTTCCAGGGCTTGTCGGGGCGGCCGAAGTGTTCCATGGCCGTGAGAGCTGCGGCGGCGTAGAGCAGGGGGCTCGTGACCAGGCCCGAGGCAGCGTGGTCCCTGGCCGCGTATTCAATGGCGTAGAAGGCGGCCTCGGCGGCATTGCAGTCGATCAGTCCGATGGGGACGGAGGGGGCCCGGGGGTAGGCGTCCCGGTGCAGGAAGGCCTGCAGGCGTTCCCAGCCCAGCAGGATCTCGACGCATTTTCCCTCCGGTGTGGTGATCTGGCGGGCGATGACGGTGCCGGGGGGGCCACCAAGCTCCAGGGCATGGTCGATCAGGGCGTGGTGCTGGGCTTCCGGGACTTCGGCCTGGATGGCATAGGGGGCCCGGCGGATCTGGTCGCTGGGCACGTTCTGCATGGCGGGGGCCAGCAGCCTCTTCAACCGTGATGGTCGGTCTTCGTTGGCAGTGGGGCTGGGTTGGTGCATTTAATATCCAATAGCGTTCCTCGAGGAACGCTTTGTAGTCTAGCGGGTCTTGTTTGTTGTGGAAACGGCCCGGGCGGATAGGTCAGGGGGACCTGTTTTGTCGCGATCTGCGCTGAATGGGTATC
>JBKDZQ010000697.1:0-7020 GCA_047971325.1 Parahaliea sp. | reverse complement strand
ATCGATGAACTGGAAGCCAACCCGGAGCTGCGGGTTGGCCTGATCACCGGCGCCGGCGGCACCTTCTGTTCAGGCATGGACCTGAAAGCCTTTGTCAGCGGCGAAACACCAGTAATCGAGGGCCGTGGCTTTGCCGGCCTGTGTGAATACAGCCCCGGCAAGCCATTAATCGCTGCGGTCGAAGGCTATGCCCTCGCAGGGGGCTTCGAGATCGCCATTTCCTGCGACCTGATCGTCGCGGCCGAGAATGCCAAGTTCGGCGTACCGGAAGTCAAGCGCGGCCTGGCCGCCGCCGCCGGTGGTCTGGTCAAGCTGCCCAAGCAGGTTCCCCCGCGCATTGCCATGGAACTGGCCCTGACCGGCGATTTCATCAGCGCCGCGCGGGCCTACGAGCTGGGTCTGATCAACCAGGTGGTCAGCGCCGGCGGCGCCCTGCAGGCGGCCCGGGAACTGGCGGCCAAAATCGCCGCCAACGGCCCCCTGGCGGTGGCACTGAGTAAGCAGGTGGTGGCCAAGGCACTGGACTGGAACAGCACCGAGATGTTTGCCAAACAGCATACGATCCTGCAGCCAATCTTAACCAGCGAGGATGCCATCGAAGGCGCCAAGGCTTTCGCAGAGAAACGCGCACCTCAGTGGAAGGGCCGCTAACCCGCGCGCAAGCTGGGGAAACTGCAATCAACAACGACACCGAGGAAGCACAACATGACTGAAGCATGGATTATCGACGCCTGCCGCACACCCCGTGGCATCGGTAAAAAGGGTAAGGGCGCACTGGCCGGCGAACACCCGCAACATCTTGGCGCCACCGTGCTCAAGGCACTGGCAGAGCGCAATCAGCTGAACACCGCGGAAGTGGACGACATCATCTTTGGCACCAGTACCCAGCGTGGCCAGCAGGGTGCCGACCTGGCTCGCATGGCGGCCCTGGACGCCGGCTACGACGTGCGCTGCTCCGGTGTCACCCTGGACCGCTTCTGCGGCTCCGGCATCACCTCGGTCAACATGGCCGCTGCCTCCATCATGTCCGGCATGGAAGAACTGGTGATTGCCGGTGGCTGCGAGATGATGTCCACCTACGGCCAGTTTCCCGACCAGTCACCCTTTATCGACAGCGATAACCTGCGCCTGCGCGCGGTGCACCCCCAGCCGCACCAGGGTATCTGCGCTGACGCCATTGCCACCCTGGAAGGTATCGACCGGGCGGCACTCGACCAGCTGGCGGTAGTCTCCCAGCAACGCGCCGATCACGCCGTTCGCAACGGCCACTTTGCGAAAAGCCTGGTACCGGTGTACAAACCCGATGGCAGCCTGGCCCTGGACCACGAGGAATTTCCCCGCCCGCAGACCACGCTGGAGAGCCTGGCTGGACTCAAGCCCGCATTTGAGGCCATGGCGGACTATCCCATGGATGAAGCGGGTACCACTTTCCGCGCACTGGTGAAACAGGTCTACCCGAACCTGGACATCCAATTCGTGCACCATGCCGGCAACTCTTCCGGCGTAGTGGACGGCGCCGCGGCCTTGCTGCTGGCATCACCGGATTACGCCAAAGCACACGGCATGAAACCCCGGGCACGGGTGGTGGCGATGGCCAACATCGGCGACTCTCCCACCCTGATGCTGAACGCGCCGGTGCCGGCGGCGAAAAAGGTGCTGAAAAAGGCCGGACTGACCCTGGCGGACATCGACCTGTTTGAAATCAACGAAGCCTTTGCGGTGGTAGCGGAGAAATTCATCCGCGACCTGGATCTGGACCGCGACAAGGTAAATGTAAACGGTGGGGCCATGGCGCTCGGCCACCCGATCGGTGCCACCGGTTCCATCCTGATCGGCACCGTGCTGGACGAGCTGGAGCGCCGCAACCAGCAGTTCGGCCTGATCACCATGTGCGCCGCCGGTGGCATGGCGCCGGCCATTATCATCGAGCGCATCTGAGCCGGTGTGGCGGCCACTGCGCCGCCGCCCTCGCGAGGAAATCGACGGTGAACAGCGCAGCGCGAACCGGGGACGGCCCCCGCTACCACCATGGCGACCTGCACAACGCCCTGATCATCGCTTCGGCCCAGTTGATCGAGGAAAAGGGCCTGATGGACTTTTCCATGGTCGCCGCCGCCCGCCGGCTGGGGGTGAGCAATGCCGCCCCCTACCGCCATTTCCGCGACAAGAACGACCTGCTGAACGCGGTCACCGATCTGGGCTTCTATGCCCTGGGTATCGAGGTGGAGCAGACCGCCGCCCGCTACGAAACGGGCAGCGAGGAGTGCCTGGTAGCCCTGGGACACACTTACCTGGACTTTCTCCGCCGTCACCAACCCTTCCACGAACTGATGTGGGGCCAGCTCTGCGGGGAATTGTCCGGTGACAATGATCACTTCCCGACCCGCGGTGAGGGACTGCGCGCACTGGTTTTTCACGTCGGCGAGTGGTGCCGGCGACACCGGGTACTGAAGCGATAGCCCGAGGAAATTGCCGTGGCCCTGTGGTCCATGGCCCACGGCCTGAGCCTGCTGCAGAACCAGCAGGTCTTCACCCGGCTCAGTGCCGCGACGCACATCGCCGACCTGCTGCGCGATCACGCCCACACTTTCCTGCAGGGCGTGCTGGCCGAGGAGGCCCTCGCTCCCCCAGGCTAAGCCCTAAGCCCCGAAGCAGCACCGGCCCTCAGAACATGGACGCTACAGCCATGGCAGCCAGGGTCGCCACCACGGGAATCACCACCGTGACCACGCCGACATCCCGGTAGGCCTGCCGGTGTGTCAGGCCAGTGATGGTCAGCATGGCCACCACCGCTCCGCAATGAGGCAGGGAATCAAAGCCACCGGCAGCCATGGTTGCCAGACGGTGCAACATATCCGGTTCGATACCCATATCCAGGTAGCCCCGTGCCATGGTGGACATGAAAATCTGCAGTCCGCCAGAGGCGGAGCCGGTGATCGCGGAAATCATGCTGATCGAGATGAACATCGACAGCAGGGGCGGCAGGGGCGCCTCCAGCATGATCTGCACGAACTGCTGAAAACCCTGGGTGTGGGTGACCACACCGCCAAAACCGATCACCACCGCGGTGTTTATCAGTGGCATAATGGAATCCTGGGTACCGGCGCCGATGGTGTAGAGAGCCTTGCGCCGCAGTCCGGCGAACAGTAACACGCAGACCAGGGTGCCTCCGAACAGGGCCAGGCTGGGCCAGATGATCGGCTGGCTGTTGGCGAACTGCAGCAGCTCGCCGACCTTGCCGAGATCGGCAACACCTTCACCCAGTACGACCGTGATCAGCCGTGGCAGCAAAATCGTGGCCAGCACCAGCACCGGCGGCAACAGCGCCTTCTGCCAACAGGGATAGTGTTCCTCTCCCGGGTCTGTGGCCAGGCTGTGATCGGTGGGCCCGGGCTGGAAGCCCTGCCCCAACCTGGCTGCCGACAGGCGCTGGCGCTCCAGGTACCACATACCCATTACAAACATGAGCACACCGCCGAACAGTCCCAGCCAGCCGCCGGCAAACAGGTCGGTACCCAGAGCCACCGAGGAAATCACGTTGTGAATGGACGGCGTGCCGGGAAGCGCGGTCAGGGTATAGGTGCCGGAACCCAGAGCCAGGGCCGCGCACAGCAGACGTTTGGGCACGTCGGCCTTCTGCAGTAATTTGAGTCCCAGCGGATACATGGCGAAGATCACCACAAACACCACCACCCCGCCGTAGGTCAGTAAACTGGCTGCAATCGCAGCAATCCACAGCACCCGCTGGGCGCCGAGCTTGCGCACCAGTGCCATGGCGATACTGGAGGCGGCGTGGCTCTCTCCCATCACCCGACCAAACACCGCTCCCGCCGCGAACAGCAGGAAGAATTTGCCGGCAAAGGTAAAGGCGCCGAGGCTGCCGAAAGAGAAATAATCGCCCAGCCCCTCGGCAATGGGCAGACCGTTGGTCACAATCACCAGTGCCGAACTGAGCAGCGCGGCAAGGATGATGTTGACTCCCCGCAGGGCCAGCCAGATCAGCAAGACCAAGCCCCCGAGAAGCCCCAGATAACCGATTAAATCTATAATAGTCACAATTGCACTTTCCGCTTCTTATAATAG
The DNA here is from genome assembly GCA_047971325.1 of Parahaliea sp. Taxonomy (GTDB): domain Bacteria; phylum Pseudomonadota; class Gammaproteobacteria; order Pseudomonadales; family Halieaceae; genus Parahaliea. Next base: position 2,937 of record JBKDZQ010000697.1, on the reverse strand, counting down.
GAAATCAAAAAAACGCTAATATACATTCGCTGACGCAGAGCTCTATCGCGACGGCGACATTCTATGGGAACTCGCGGAAAACGCCACTCCGGTAAGGGTATGAGCTGATCGCGTTCCGCGCAATTCATCTCCCCCAGCCCCAGCGTCCCTCACCGCACACCACCAGCAGCCGGCTCGGTACTGCGCGCACCTGGAGTGTCAAGGCCAGCCACTACTTCTAAGAATCCCGGCCATCGAACGAAAAAAGGGCGCCAGTTGGCACCCTTTTTTCAGCTCAAAGCCGATCAGGCCAGCACCGTTGCGGCCAACACAGCCGCGCCATCGAGCTGTCGGTGTGTGGCGCAATCAGCCCAGTTGTACCGGCGGGATGCGGGCGTCAATCAAAAACGGGCCGGACATCTCCAGCGCCTGTTGTAGCGCCTCGGTAAAAGCTTCGGCGGTGGTCGCCACACAGGACTTGACCCCCATGCCCTGAGCCATACTGGCAAAGTTAATGTCGGGACTGCTGATATCCAGGGCGCTGGCGGCCTTCGGACCGGGCTTGCCGCCACGAGCCCCGGTGCGGGCGAATTCCAGCTCCAGAATGTTGTACTTGCGGTTATTGAACAGTACAACCGTAACGTCAAGATTTTCCCGCGCCATGGTCCACAGCGACTGGATGGTATACATGGCGCTGCCATCGCCCTCCAGACAAATCACCTTGCGGTCGGGGCAGGCAATAGCCGCGCCCACCGCGGCCGGCAGGCCAAAGCCGATGGAACCACCGGTAAGGTTGAGCCAGTCGTGGGCACGCGCCGCGCCAGTGCCGCCAAAGCAGAACAGGCCGGAGGTAGCCCCCTCGTCCACCACGATGGCATCGTGCGGAATGCAGCGCGCCAGCGCCTGTGCAATTTTGCCGGCGTCCAGGTCGCCGGTCGGCGCCGGGGGGATCTCCTCAGGGCAGGTGGTCACTTCGGCATCGCCGGCAGCCAGTGCGGCCACCAGTTCGTCCAGCACCGGCTCGATATCATCGTCCGGACCCGCCAGCGAATACACCTCACAGCCCTGTGCTTCCAGCACACTGGGCACATTGGGATAGGCGAAGAAGGACACCGGCGAGGCGCAGCCGATCAGGATGATCTGCTCCTCATTCTTGAGCTCGTCGATGGCCATCTCCGCAAGGTAGGGCAACCGCCCGATCTGGGCCGTGCCGGCACCACGGCGCACCCGCGTGGGAAAAGTCTCGGTGAGGATGCGCGCGCCAGTGGCGGTGGCCAGGCGGCCGAGCTGAAGACCCGCGCTCTCGCTGACGTTGCGGCCACCCACCATGATCGCGGTCTTTTTGTCGGACCGCATCATCTCCACCGCCCGCGCCACCCGGTCCATCGCCAACGGCGCTGATTTGGCCGGCTTGGGGGCCTGCGCGGCGCCACCAGGGTTGTCACCCCAGGATACATCTGCAGGCAGGATCAGCGTGGCGATCCGCCCGCTGCCGGCCTGCTGGATGGCTTCGGCGGCATCGCGGGCAATATCGGCAGGAGTGGCGGAACTATGCACCCAATGGGATACCGGGCTGGCGATACCTGCGATATCCGAGGTCAGCGGTGCATCGTATTGCAGATGGTAGGTGGCGTGGTCACCGACAATGTTCACCATCGGCAACTTGCCTTTCCTGGCGTTGTGGATATTGGCCAGCGCGTTGCCGAGGCCGGGTCCAAGATGCAGCAGGGTCGACGCCGGCTTGCCGGCCATGGCGGCATATCCCAGGGCGGCGCCACTGACCCCGCCCTCAAACAGGCACAGCACGCAGCGCATGCCCTCCACTTCATCAAGGGCGGCGACAAAATGCATTTCGGAGGTTCCAGGGTTGGTAAAACAGACTTCGACACCACTGTCAACCAGAGTCTGGATAAGGCTCTCGGCACCATTCATAGTTTGGGTTCCTTTATCGTTTATCGTCCGCAGATGTTTATCTATTGAGCTGATACTGACAGCCTACAGTATAGGGTGCGAGGTCGGGGAAGTTTGTCGGCCAGCCGATAGTGTCCCGGTGGATTCGCCCAAGGGAGCTAGGCGTCTTCGGCAAGGCTTTTCAGTATGCCCAGGTCGCGGACCACCAGTGAGCCGTAGGCCAGCTCGATCACCCCGGAGCACTGCCACTGCTTGAGAATCTTGTTCACCGACTGGCGCGAACCGACCACCAGACTGCCAATATCTTCCTGGGTGATGCGCATATCAAAATGGATGCCACCGTCATCGCGCTCATCGCCCATGGTCTGTACCAGCGCATACAAGCGCGATGCCATGCGCTGCGAAAGCGCGCTCAGGCTGACCTGCTCATAGATGCCGTAGAGGCGCCGGGCGCGCAGGGTTTGCAGGCGGGCCAACGCCAGCGTCACTTCGGGATACCTGGGCCACAGGGCCTCGAAATCCGTCCGCGACAGCACCCGCAAATGCAACTCACTCACTGCCTGGGCCATGTGCGGACGCGGGCCACCGTCCACCACGCTGCTGTCACCAAAACAGGTGTCGGGAGGAAAGATATCGTAGAGCAGCTCCTTGCCCCCTTCGGTAAGGGTGTAGATGCGCACATTGCCGCGCTCGATCAGGAACAGTTCATCGCCCGGCTCCCCGGCCCGGTAGATCAACTCGCCGGCGCTGTAGTGGCGCCGGTTCATGCGCGACAGCACCTCGGCGCGTACCGGTCCCGTCAGCTGGTTGATCCAGTTCTGCTTTATAGGTTGCAAGATCATCCAGTCTCCTGAAACTGTCACCCAGGCGACAGAGGCCAATGACCCTAGCGATGATACTAGATAAGCTTAGAATAAACAGTGCTCCCTTCAGCAGAGAGCACACCATCTTCCCGGCCCGCAAAAAAAACGACAACGAGGAAACTATGCTTTACAGTGCCCGCCCTGCCTTTCGCGCAAACCTGTTCCTGCTCATCCTGTTTTTTGT
>JBKDZQ010000696.1:0-3250 GCA_047971325.1 Parahaliea sp. | reverse complement strand
ATCACCCTCGATAAAGTCGAAGCGGCTCCAGGCTTCACCGCCGACAGTCTCGCGCACACTCTCGAGGTTGCGACGGTGCCCGGTGGCAAAGTTGTCCAGCCCCACCACCCGCTGGTCCTGCTGCAACAGGGTTTCAACCAGGTGGGATCCGATAAAACCCGCGGCGCCAGTCACCAGCCAGCAGAACTGTCGATTGCCAAGCCCTGCCCTCAGCACTTCCTGCGCCGTCATGCCGGATAAACTCCCTATGCATTTTTTGCTTGATTTACTGTGTGCTGAGTCCCACAACCAGGCGACCAGCATTTACAGCGGTGGGGGCAGAGTATAGTGTCTGCCGCATACAAGGACCAATGCAGAGCGTGACTCGGCCCACAGTTCCACCAGCGATTGCCACCCGGACAAAAAGGACTACACCATGCCAGGCAACATCGGGCTATACAGCTACCTTGTAGCGTGCCTCGCCTTTGCCCTGCTGACGGTACTGTTGCTGATATCCGGTCGCCAACGCCCCTACGCCACCCTGCTGATCGTTGCCAACCTGCTCACCACAACGTGGGCCGGTATCATAGCTTTTGGCACACTGACTGACTATCCTCCCGTCATATTTATACAATTGGCGGAACTGGGGCGCAACGCCGCCTGGATCCTGCTGCTGCTGCGACTTATTACCGCCCAGTTCGGTGACAACGAGAGCCTGTTCAGCGGTCGGCGCGGGACTGGTATTGTCGCCGGCGGATGCATCCTGGCTCTTTGCCTGCTGGTGCTGCCACAGCTTCTCGCGCCGTGGTGGCCCCAGGCCCTCGACATTGGCACCGGCATCGCCCTGATCACCTGGCTGCTGCTCGCCATCTCCGGCCTGATGCTGATTGAACAGCTCTACCGCAACTCCTCGGAAAGCGAGCGCTGGTCGATGAAATACCTGTGCCTGGGGCTCGGCTGCCTGTACGGCTACGACTTCTTTATGTACGCCGAAGGTTTCCTGTTCCAGCAGCTCGACCAGGACCTGTGGCAGGCGCGCGGCCTGGTGGCCTCCCTGGCAGCCCCGCTGGTTGCCGTGGCCATCGCCCGCAACACCGATTGGCAGTCCACCCTGCATGTGTCCCGCAAGGTGGTCTTCCACTCCGTCACCCTGACCGTCGCCGGTGGCTATCTGCTGGCCATGTCGGCGGTGGGTTACTTCATCCGCTACTTTGGCGGTACCTGGGGCAACGTGCTGCAGACCTCCTTCCTGGTGGCCGCGGGGGCGGGACTGCTGATACTGCTGTTTTCAGGCACGCTGCGGGCGCGCTCCCGGGTACTGCTGAGCAAGCATTTTTTCAGCTACAAGTACGACTACCGGGAGGAGTGGCTGAATTTTACCCGGCAGTTATCGGAAACCCGGGACGATGTGCCCGAGGGCATCGCCAGCTCCATGGTGCCGCTGGTCAACTCCCAGGCCGGCCTGCTGCTGGCGCCCGAGGGCGGCAGTTATCGCCTGCTGGCCAACTACCAGATGTCCGCTCCGAACGCTGATTTTGAGATGGGTCCGCTGCCCGCATGGCTCGAGGACAAGGAGTGGGTCATCGATGTCAATGAGTGGCACCGCTCCCCAGACCTGTACGACGGCCTGCAACTGCCCGCCTGGGTCCAGCAGGTCGACAGGCCCTGGCTGCTGGTACCCCTGTTGTTCGGCCGCCGCCTGGCCGGCATCCTGGTGGTGCGCCAGTCTGACCTGCAACACAGTATCAACTGGGAGGAGCGCGACCTGCTGAAAACCGCCGGACGCCAGGCCGCCAGCCATCTGGCCCAGTTCATGGCCGCCAGGGCACTGGTGGAAGCGCGCCAGTTCGAGGCCTTTAACCGGCTGTCGGCCTATGTAATTCACGATCTGAAAAATATCCTGGCCCAGCAATCGCTGATCGTCGCCAATGCGGAGAAGCACAAAAGCAATCCCGCCTTCGTTGATGATATGATCGCCACCGTCCACAATTCAGTGGCGCGCATGACCCGGCTGATGGAACAGATGCGCAGCGGACTGCGCGACAGCCGGCCCGAGCCACTCGATCTGGCAGGCATCCTGCGCCAGGTGATCCGTTCCCGCTCCGCACAGCCCCCCTCACCCACCCTGCACTGCAACGACGACAGCTTCGTTATGCGCGCCGATCGGGAACGCCTGTCCACCGTGTTCAACCACCTGATACAGAACGCCCAGGAAGCCTGCGACAAACATGGGGAGGTCGCCGTCACCCTGGAGCGGGAGGGCGGCTTCTTTCTGGTGAAAATCCGCGACAACGGGAAAGGCATGGACCGGGACTTTATCGCCAACCGCCTGTTTGCCCCCTTCGACAGCACCAAGGGCCTGACGGGCATGGGTATCGGCGCCTTCGAGAGTCGCGACTACATTCGCGGTATCGGTGGCGACATTCGTGTGGAAAGCGAGCCAGGTGCGGGCTCTACCTTCCACATCTACATTCCAGCATCAAAAGACAATGAGAGCGCGGCAGTTTGACGCTGCGCTTAAAGGGAGCAGATGTGACCTCGGTAAAGAAACAACTCTTGGTAGTGGAGGATGACAAAGGACTGCAAAGCCAGTTGCGATGGGCTTTTGAAGACTTTGAGGTGGCCATCGCCAGCGACCGAGAAGAAGGCATCGCCCAGCTGCGCCGCTTTGAGCCGGGGGTGGTCATCCTCGATCTGGGGCTGCCGCCCGATCCCGGCGGGGTCACCGAAGGGCTGGCAACACTGACCGAAATCCTGTCACTGTCGCCGGACACCAAGATCGTCGTGGTCACCGGCGACAACGACCGCGCCAATGCGGTCAAGGCGATCGGTCGCGGTGCCTACGATTTTTACCAGAAGCCGGTGGACCCGGAACTGCTGAACATCATCGTCAATCGCGCCTATCGAGTCCACGAACTGGAGCGAGAGAACCGGCGCCTGAACCAGTTCCAGGACAAGATGCCCCTCAACGGCATCATTGCCACCAGCCCCCAGATGCTGAAAGTTTGCCGGACGGTGGAAAAGGTGGCGCCGACCGACGTGACCACCCTGCTACTGGGCGCCAGCGGCACGGGCAAGGAGCGCTTTGCCCAGGCCCTACACGAACTCAGCCACCGTTCCAGGAAGAAAATGGTCGCCATCAACTGCGCCGCCATCCCGGGCAACCTGCTGGAGAGCGAGCTGTTTGGCTATGAAAAAGGGGCCTTCACCGGCGCCACGACAACCACTGCGGGCAAGATCGAATACGCCGACGGCGGCACCCTGTTCCTCG
>JBKDZQ010000695.1:0-14077 GCA_047971325.1 Parahaliea sp. | reverse complement strand
CCGCAAATCGCCCCGGCGCGACAGCGCCTCGCTGCCATCATTGGCCAGAACGCCGATCCAGCCATCGCCATTCACCGCCACGTCGAGATCGCGGCCGGTGGCGCGAATATGGCCGGACTCGGTATTGCTGCCCTCTTTCTCGCTCACCACCGGAATGCGCGAGGAGGAGATACCGGGGCCATCCAGGTAGCGGCTTTGTGCCTGCACGAGGTCGGCCTTGAAACCGGGGGTCGATACATTGGCCAGGTTGTGGCTGACCACCGCCTGCCGCTCGGCGATGCTGGCGGCACCGGCGGCCGCCACGTACACCAGGTGATCCATGTGCTACTCCGAACCCTTAACGCAGGTTGATAACGGTCTGGGTGATGGCGTCTTCTGACTGGATCACCTGGGCGTTGGCCTGGAAGTTGCGCTGGGCCACAATCAGGTCAACCAGCTGCGCGGTGATCTCCACATTGGAGCCCTCCAGCGCCGAAGACTGCAACACACCCAGCCCGGAGGTGCCGGGGGCGCCAACGTTGGGCGCGCCCGAGGAATAGGTTTCCACCCAGTTGGTGTCCCCCGAGGGCTGCAGGCCGTTGACGTTGCTGAAGTTGGCCAGGGCAATCTGCGACAGGGCCCGGGACTCACCGTTGGTGAAGCGGGCGAACACCACCCCGCTCTTGTCGATATCCAGCCCGCGCAGCTGGCCGGGACCGAAGCCGTCCTGGGCAATCGCATCCACCGCGAAGCTGGTGCCGTACTGGGTGGTGTCCGACAGGGATATCGTCATGTCCTGCGCCGCCGCCCCGGTGGAGCTGCCATCGGCTTTCAGTGGCGCCCAGCCGGTGACACTGACATCCACCGGCAGGGTGGCTGGATCGAACTGGCCGTTGGACTGGAAGGTCAGGGTGTCCGGGCCTGAGGTCGTCACTCCATCGATCAGCGAATGCACCTCCCACTCGTTGGGGCTGGCGGTCTTCACGTAGTACAGGCTGAGCACGTGGGGGTTGCCAAGGCCATCGTACACGGTGGTCGAGGTGGTGGCGTTGTAGGTCGAGGGGTCCGGTGCCGTGGGTGGCGCGGCAAAGGCGTCGAAGGGGCCACCAAAGGCGGTGGCGGGGGCCACTTCCCGGGAATCGAGGTTGGCGGACACCTTGACACTGCCGGTCGGGTTCGGGTCGATCAGCGAGGTATCGATGTGGATGTCGCTCATGCGGCCGGTCACTTCGCCGGTGTTGCTCACCCCGTAGCCCTGCAGGCGCGCACCCTGCTTGCTGACCACATAGCCTTCGGTGTCGACCTCGAAGGGCCCGGCCCGGGAGTACTCCAGCGCGCCGCCACGGCTCAACTGAAAGAAGCCAGCACCGTTGATCGCCAGGTCCAGGGAATTATCGGTGAAACTGATATTGCCCTGGCCGAACTGCTGGGACACCGCCGCCACGGTCACCCCCTTGCCGATCCGGTTGCCGGTGGTCCCCAGCAGGCTCTGGGCGTAGACATCGGCGAATTCCGCCCGGGAACTCTTGAAACCCACGGTGGAGACGTTGGCGATATTGTTACTGATGACATTGAGGTCGGCGGTTGCGGCGTTAATGCCGGAAATCGCGGTATCAAAGGCCATGGTCTGTTCTCCTGCAAATACTGGCCGCCCGGGGCGGCACGATCATTGAATCGGTGTTGTCGGGCGAAGGTCAGAGGTAGGCCTTGACCTTGGTCATGCCCACTGTCTGCCCATCGGCCAGCTTCAGCTGGGCGGCGCCGCTGCTGTCAAAGGACACGGAATCGACGCGCTGGCGGGCATAGACACTCAGGGCGGTGGACTTGCCACCGACCAGCGCCTCCACCGATACCTGGTAGGACCCGGTTGCCAGCAACTGGCCTTCACTGCTCTTGCCATCCCAGCTCAGCGACTGCTCGCCCCTGGCGGTGCTGTTCAGCGGCGCGCTGTACACCAGCCGCCCGGCGGCATCTTTGATATAGAGATTGGCGGCACTGGCGCCCGAGGGTATGGTCACGGTGGCCTTCAGCGCCAGCTCGTCGCTGCCCTCGACCCTGGTCAGGCTGCCGACATTGCTGTCGACGGTGACCTCGCGCCCCACCAGACCAATGGCCTGCAGGTTTTGCGACGAGGTCAGCGAACTGGCCAGCGTGGTGAAGTTCTTGTTGAGATCCTGAACCCCCGACACCGTGCCGAACTGAGCCAGTTCGCTCATGAACTGTGCGTTGTCCATGGGCTTGGTGGGATCCTGGTTCTTGAGCTGGGCGACCATCAGCGTCAGAAAATCCTGGGAGTTCATGTCCTCCACCGAGGAAGCCTTGTTCTTGGTGGCGGCGGTCGAGGAGCCGACCAGGCCAGCCAGTGCTGAAACAGACGTCATTGTGTGTTGTCCTCCGGTTCTGTTACCGACCCAGCGTGAGTATGCGCAGGGCCAGCTGTTTGGTGGTTTCCAGCACCTGCACACTGTTCTGGTAGGAGCGGGAGGCGGACATCATGTTGACCATTTCGTCCACCGGGTTGAGATTCGGGCGATAGATATAACCCTCGCCATCCGCCAGCGGGTGACCGGGATCGTATTCGCGCAGGGCCGGCAGGGTCGACTCCACAATGCCGTTCACCCGCACACTGCCGGACTGCTGCAGCGAGGCGTCGGTCATGGCGGTGGCGAAATGGGCATAGCGGGGGCGATACACCTGGTCCGCACTGCCCTGGACGTTGTTGGCATTGGCCAGGTTACTGGCAATGGTGTTGAGGCGGACACTCTGGGCATCGAGGGACGACCCGGCCACGCTTATGGCACTGAACAGCGACATGTTTATTCTCCTCTGAGCGCGCTGCGCACGCTCTTGATCCGGGAATCCAGGAATGACAGGCTGGCCTGGTAGCGCAGCGCGTTATCCATAAAGGCTTTCTGTTCGCGCCAGGTTTCCACCGTGTTGCCATCGACGCTGCTCTGCAGCGGCACCCGGTACTTGGCGGCGGCTTCGCCGGCCCCCAGGCCCGAGCTGTCGATGTGACGCTGGTTGGTACTGGTCAGCCGCAACCCCAGGGCATCACTCTCCTTTTGTATGGCGGCGGCGAAATCGATATCCCGCGCCTTGTAGCCGGGCGTATCGGTATTGGCGATATTGGCGGCCAGCAACTTGGTGCGCTGGGCCCTGAGTGTCAGCGCCTGGCTGGAAGCGTCAAAAATCCGGTCAGTAAAGCTCACGGTATCTGCATCCCTTGTTAGCGTTACGGCGTGCCGCTGGCGACGCCCGGCAATGATTCGGTGTTGCTGCCCTTTTTCTATACAAGACTCGTGCCAAACATATATTTACTTAAAATTCAATAGCTTAAAAAAATTTCCTGCCTGCCGGGACGTCAAAAAAACCGGCAGCGGGCAAGAACACACCGGCGCCGCGGCAAACTCTTGCCACCCCCGCAAAGGTGGCACGATATCTGCATCATCCTTGGTGACAACCGTTCTTACGACCCGAGCCCTGGCGAACCGGGCAGCGAGCCATCCTTATGACGACATTGCCGCGATCACCGCACCGAGCGCTTTCCAGGGGCCACTGGCGACTGGCGCTGGCCGGCCTGCTGGCCGCCAGTGCCGCCCAGGCCGCTCAGCAGCCGCTGGCGGACATCAGCGACGCCGCCACCCTGGCCGCCGCCGATGCCGCCAGCCGGCGCGGCTACCAGCAGGTCGAGGCCAGCGCGCGGCCGCTGGACCCGCGCCTTCGGCTGTCGCACTGCAGCCAGCCCCTGCAGGCGCGCATTAATCCCCAGGCCCACCCCCTTGGCCGCGTCAGCGTCAATATCCGCTGCGACGACGCCAGCCCCTGGTCCATTTATGTGGGCGTACAGGTATCGGCCACCATGAACGTGCCGGTCCTCAACACCTCCCTGCCCCGGGGCACCGTGCTGGGCGCCAGTGACCTGTCCCTGCAGACCCTGGACATCACCCGGGACGACGGCTCCCTGATCACCGACACCGGCTTGCTGGTGGGCAAGGCCCTGGACCGCGACACGCCCGCTGGCCGGGCCCTGCAGCACCGGGATGTCAGCTCCCCGCGGATTATCGAGCGCGGCCAGCTGGTGACCCTGGTAGCCGGCGCCGGCGCGCTGCAGGTGCGGATGCAGGGACGCGCCAACGCCGCCGCCGCCGTGGGCGAGCGCATCATGGTCACCAACACCCGCTCAGGACGGCGGGTGGAAGGCCAGGTGGCGAAGGACGGCACTGTCCGTATACAGTGATGGACACCGCACGACCGGCATCCAACCCAAAACCTGGCAATGTTCGTGCTAAAGTTTCCCCGCAAGCTGCCGCTAACCCCGGTGACAGGGTGTAAACGGCCCGCAGGAATCGAGGAAGAGAGTGATGAATCCCATAGACCAGACCCCGGGGGTGAAGCCCCACGAGAGCGTCCGGGCCAGCGCGGGCATCAGCCGTGTGGAAGACTCGCAATCGTCCCAGAGCGGTCGCTACCGGAGCCTCGCCACCGGCGATGAGTTCGTTACCGTCACCAACACGGCCAGCGAGCTGATGCGCCTGGAGCGCCAGCTGTCGGAGCTGCCCGAAGTCGACCAGGAGCGGGTGGCACAGCTGCGCGAGGCCATCGAGGCCGGTCGCTATGAGGTCGACCCCGAGCGCATCGTCGATGCGCTGCTGCAAACCGAACAGGAGCTGTATTGAGTGCTGACCGGTGAACAACTGAACTCCCAGCTGGGGGCCAACCTGGCTGCACTGGGAGCGGTGGAAGAGGCGCTGGAAGCCGAGCGCAGGGCGCTGATCGGCAAGGACGCCGCCATTCTCGAGTCGGCCACGGCCATCAAGACCGACTCCCTGGCCCACTACACCCAGCATAACGCCTCGCTCCAGCAGCTGCTGGCCGACAACGAGCCCCTGTCGGCCGTGATCGGCCAGCTCGACCGGGTCGAGGACAATCGCGCCCTGGCGCAGGAGCTGGCCAGCCTGGCGGATCGCTGCCAGGCCATCAACCGCGGCAATGGCCGGCTGATCGCCGAACTGCAGACCCGCGCCCGGGGCGCCCTGGACATCCTGCGCAACCGGGAGTCGGACCCCGCCCTCTACTGCGCGCTGGGCACCACTGCCCTGCAGAAAGACACCCGCCTGCTGGGCCAGGCCTGAAGTCAGCCCCGCCGCGGCCTCAGCGCCTTTTCCAGGGTCGGCGCAACTGGTTGGGCCCCTCCACCAGGTCCATCAGTTCATCGAGCATCATCAGTGACAAACCCCAGATGCGGCGCCCCTCGTAGCGATAGCAGGGCAGTTTCAACGTGATCCGCTTGAGCTGCCAGGTCATGGTTTCGCGCCGGTCGGTGTTGAGCAGGAATTCCAGCGGCACCCACACCACCTCCGCCACCTCGTGATTGGGGCAAAAGCGCGGCTCCCGCTCCAGGCGAAACACGAAGGGCGTCACAAACATGTTCAGCACCCCCCGGTGGGGCCGGGTCTGGATCTCCGACAGGCGGCCGATGCAGGTGGCGGCATCGGCCAGCCGCAGCCCGACCTCCTCCTCGGTCTCGCGCAGGGCGGTGGCATAGCCGTTGGCGTCGCCGGGGTCCATGCGCCCCCCCGGAAAGGCCATGTGGCCGGACCAGGGATCCCCTTCGCGTTCGGCGCGCTTGATCATTAGAATATGCAGCTCGCCCCGGCGCACGCTGAGGATCATGGCCACCGCCGAGCGCGGCCGCAGCCGGCGCAGCCACTTGCGACGGGGCCGGTGAATCTGCAACCGGGATTCAATCAATTGCAACAGGGAAACGGGCACGGGGACTCCAGTCAGGCTCCTGCTGATTAAGCCAGCCCGCACCGGCGCAGACAAGCCCGGCGCGCCGCCTGCCGACCCGCAACCCACAGTGAACAGCAACCAAAGAGCAGATGAACACACAGCCACTTCTTGCCCTTACCGGCGTCAGCCTGGTATACCGCGCCCTGCCGGCCCTCGACCAGCTCGACTGGCGCTTTGAACCCGGCCAGCAGTGGGCTTGCCTGGGGCCCAACGGTGCCGGCAAGACCAGCCTGGCGCGGGTCGTCAGCGGCCAGGCGCCGCATTTTTCCGGTGAGCTGGAGCGCTCCGGGGCGCTGCACGAACAGGGCGTGGCCTACGTCTGCTTCGAGCAGGCCCGGGCCCTGTGCGAGCGCGACAAAAAGCTCGACGACTCGGAGTTTCGCGCCGACGTCGCCGACCCCGGCACCCGGGTGCGGGACCTGATCCTCGGCGGACGCCCGGCAGACACCGGCTTCCAGACCTGGGTGGAACGGCTGCGCATCGGCCACATCCTGCAGCGCGGGCTGCGCTACATCTCCACCGGCGAGATGCGCAAGACCCTGCTGCTGGCCGCCATCCTGGCGGAACCCGGCCTGTTGATACTCGACAGCCCTCTGGATGGCCTGGACAAGGCCAGCCAGGCGGAGTTGCGCCGCATCATCGACGAACTGCTGGCCTCGGACCTACCGCTGCTGCTGCTGTGCCGCAGCACAGACGACATTCCACCCGGTATTAGCCACCTGCTGGTGCTGAATGCGGGTCACGCCCTGCGCCAGGGCCGGCGCGACGAGGTGCTGGCCGACCCTGCCGTGCAAGCGCTGATGCAGCCGCCGCTGCCACCCCTGGCCGAGCTGCCGGCACCGGCGGAGCGCCCCTACCAGCTACCGGCCAGCGGCCCCCTGCTGCAACTGCGCCACGTCAACGTCAGCTACGGCGAGCACCAGGTACTCAATGACCTCAACTGGACCTTCGAATGTGGCCAGCACTGCTGCATCGCCGGCCCCAACGGCTGCGGCAAGACCACCCTGCTGAGCCTGGTGACCGGCGACAACCACAAGGCCTACGGCCAGGACATCACCCTGTTCGGCCTGCGCCGGGGCTCCGGTGAAAGCGTGTGGGACATCAAGCAGAAATACGGCCAGCTCGACACCCAGCTGCACCTCAATTTCAAACAGCGCATGGGGGTGCTGGAAGTGGTGATTTCCGGCTTTTTCGACAGCGTTGGCCTCTACGATGACTGGGGCGACCACCAGCGCCACCTGGCCCAGGACTGGCTGCGGGCACTGGGCATGGGGGACTACCTCAAGGAGCGCTTCGACGCCCTGTCCTTCGGCCTGCAGCGCATGGTGCTGCTGGCCCGGGCGATGGTGAAATCGCCCGCCATCCTCATCCTCGACGAACCCACGCTCGGGCTGGACAGCCACCACCGCCAACTGATGCTGCGCGCCATCGACCATATCGCCGAACACAGCGATACGCAGATTGTGTTTGTCAGCCACAGCGCGGGGGAGACGCCGGGCTGTATCAACCAGTTTCTGAGCTTCGTGCCGGAGGGCGAACACTACCGGGTGATTTGCTCCGGTGATCCACCCTAACGCGCCTCCGGCGCGCCCACAGGATCAAAGTTCAAAGCTCAGAGGGCGAAAGGGTCCTGGCGAGACGAAAACCGGTGCTGAAGAGGGCATCGCCGCGCACGAGCCTGTCGCGGAACGCAGCCCGCAGGAACACGGGACTGTAGCTCCAGCCGCCGCACAACACGCGCCGGCGTCGGGCGCCGCAGGTCTTCGGCCAGTTTTCGCGCCAGGCGGTCGTAGCACGACAGCACACCGCGCGGGCGATCGGAATAACGGGCTGTGAGCAGATGAGCCATGGTGGTGACCCCTTGTCTTACCAGGGAGCGAGCCGGTACAGTGTAGCCTGTTTGGTTCCGGCTATGCCGGCTTAGGAGCAAGCTATGAGAAGAATGCCCTTCACTGCGGTGACCGTGGTATTGGGGATGGCCCTGGTGAACCCGGTGACAGCGGAAAACTATTCGCCCCATGCCGGAAAAAACATCCCCCGGCAGGTGTTGTTTGGCGATACGCACCTGCACTCGACGCTGTCTGCGGACGCGGGATTATTTGGCAACACCATTACCCCCGAGCAGGCCTATCGTTTTGCAAAGGGCGAAACCATTGTTTCAAGCACCGGAGTACCGGCAAAACTGATCGCCCCATTGGATTTTCTGGTGATCGCTGATCATGCCGAGAACCTGGGTTTGCCGCAGTTAATTGCCGAACGAAATGAGCGGCTGATGACCACAGAGTTCGGCCGCAAAATCGTGGCCATGAGTGACAGCGAAGACCCGCAGGCCGCTTATCGTTACTGGACTACGTCGATGCGCGGATCCGACCCGATGACTGGGCTTGAGGACCTAATGGGGTCTGTGTGGCGCGAAGTAGGCGCCACGGCAGATGCATTTAATGCGCCTGGCCAGTTTACGGCACTGATTGGCTATGAATGGACCGCCGGGCCGATGGGAGACAATCTGCACCGCAATGTGATTTTTCGCGACTCAGGCAAGACGACATCCAGTGTTCTGCCTTTCAGCAGCTACGACTCCTACGACTCGGAAGCACTGTGGGAATGGATGGCCAATTACGAACAGGCAACCGGCGGCAATGTGCTGGCGATTCCCCACAATGGCAATTTGTCGAACGGGCTGATGTTTGATGACAAAACCTACAGCGGCAATCCCTTGGATGCTGACTACGCCACCAGGCGCGCACGCTGGGAGCCCCTCTATGAGGTTACGCAGATCAAGGGCGATAGCGAAGTGCATCCGCTGCTATCACCGAACGATGAATTTGCCGACTATGGCACCTGGGACAAGGGCAGTTTCGGGCCGCGCCCGAAAACGCCGGACATGTTGCCGCGCGAGTATGCGAGAGAGGCGCTCAAGCGCGGCCTGGTCTATGAAGAAACGCTGGGCGTCAATCCCTTCAAGTTTGGCATGATCGGATCTACCGATTCTCACACTGGTCTGTCGACAGCCGAAGAAGATAATTTTTTTGGCAAAGCCAGTAGCGTAGAACCAGGTGCTGGTGAAGAGCGCTTCTCTACGATGGTAACGGGATATCACAAGAATGACGAGGGCATCGATATTTCGATTCGTCACATGAAAAGCCTGGCGAGTGGTCTGGCAGCAGTGTGGGCGACGGAAAATACCCGCGAAGGCATCTTCGATGCACTGGAGAGGAAAGAGGTTTACGCCACCACGGGCAGCCGTATAAGCGTAAGACTGTTCGCAGGTTGGGATTTTACCGAGGAAGATCGCCACCAGCCTGATCTGGCGCGGGTTGGCTATGAGCGTGGCGTTCCGATGGGCGCAGACCTGACCCGACATGAGTCAGAGCAGCGCAAGCCCGGCCTGGTGATACAGGCTTCTCGCGACCCCAACGGCGCCAACCTTGATCGGATTCAGGTGATCAAGGGCTGGGTCGATGCGGATGGCAAGCAGCAGGAGCGCATTGTCGACGTCGCTTGCGGCGGTGATCGAGCGATCGAAGACGGGCGTTGCACACCTATTGAAGCGGACACTGTCAAACCAGATGGTGTTACGTATCTCAATTCAGTCGGGGCGCCTTTCCTGTCGGCCTTCTGGCGCGACACGGCATTCGACCCTGCTCAACGCGCGTTCTACTACGTGCGTGTACTGGAAATAAAAACGCCCAACTGGACGCGCTACGACGAGTCACACTATAGCCTGAAAACGCCGGATAATGTGCCAGACCTGCAGCAAGAGCGCGCCTATACCTCTCCCATCTGGTATCGGCCAGAAGCCTGAAAAAGTGCAGTCCTCCAGTCCCGGCCGCGCAAGCCAGTTCAAACGCCGCATGACGCGGCGAGTGCGGTGCCAGTGGGTGCGTAGCGCACTCACCCGGAAGGTGAGTGCGACCACAGACAAAACGTCCAGCACCCAGGCCGCTTGCAAGAAGAAAACAAGCGGTCAACTGCGGAATCTAGGTTCAAGGCCCATCGCTGAGCCGATCAGGGCCGTCCCGGTAACGTCCGAACCGCTAACGCGCCAGTTGCCGCAGCGGGTCGCACACCTCGCGCGCCTGGCAGTACAGCAGCCCACGCTCGGCGGTGGCGCGGGCCTGGCTGAAGTCACCCTTGGCGGCGTAGGTTCTGGCCAGGGCCAGGTAGACCTCGGCGCTGTCCGGATCGATACGCTGGGCGCGCTCCAGCAACGCCAAGGCCTGCTCGTAATCGCCTGCCGCCGCGGCCTGGTCGGCGCGGGCCAGCAAGGGGCCGTAGGCCCTGCTGGCGGCGGGGTCGGCGGGGGTGGGAGCCGGCGCCCCGGGTTGGCGCGACGGGATTTGCGGCGCCGGAGCGGGCGCCGGCGTTTCAGCTGGGCCCGGGCGTGTTTCGATCGGCGCCGGTGGCCGGCCGGGCACGCTGTAAATGGAGCAGCCTGCCAGCGACAGCAGCAGGCTCAGTAGCAGCAGGCGGGTGGCTTTGCTGTGCGTCATTCGCTATCTCCACCAAAGAGTGACTGAAACCAGTCTTTTATCACATTGGTCTTGCCCCGTGATGTCGGCGGTGGCGCGCAGTCGCTATGACTGCGCGGCTCGCTGCCGTCGATGAAGGGCAGCAACCGCGCATTGGGGCAGCCCTTGCCGGTGAGGATGCCGCTGGTATCGTCGACCCAGTGCGGCGCCATGCCATCCGGCATGCGATAGGCCAGGGAGCGCTTGCTGGCCCCGGCCATGAAGCGGGCCCAGACGTGCAGTGCCCCGCTGCTGCCGGTGAGCCCGGTGCTGCCGTTGTCGTCGCGGCCAATCCAGGTCACCGCCAGCAGGTCGCCGGAAAAACCGGCGAACCAGGAATCCCGCTCGTCGTTGGTGGTGCCGGTCTTGCCGGCCACGGCGAAGTCGTCTGCCAGGTAGCGATACACGCCGCGACCGGTGCCCTCGCGCACCACCTCCCGCAGAGTGTAGTGCAGCAGGTGCACCGCCTGCAGGCTGACGCTGCGATCGTATTCCAGCGGGTAGCGCCGCAGGGCCTCGCCATTGGCGTCGACAATATCGCGAATGCTGCGCAGGGGCATGCGGAAACCACCAGCGGCGATGGTCTGGTACATGGCCGCCATATCCATGGGGCTGTAGGCGCCCGCCCCCAGGGTCAGTGCCGGCACCGCAGGGATATGACCCTCCACGCCGAGCTGACGCAGCATGTCCACCACCGCGTCGATACCCAATTCCATGCCCAGGCGGACGGTGGCCAGATTGTAGGACTGCGCCAGCGCACGGTGCAGCAGCACCGTGCCGTGGGGCCGGTGGTCGAAGTTATCCGGCTCCCAGATTTCACCACGGGTATCCGCCACCCGCACCGGGGTGTCCGCCAGCGCCGTGGCCAGGGTGTACTGCGCCGGTTGCGCCAGCGCCGCCAGGTACACCGCGGGCTTGAGCAGTGAGCCCGCCGGGCGGCGGGCATCCAGAGCGCGGTTGAAACCCGCGTAGCGCACCTTGCGGCCGCCCACCAGGGCCGCCACCTCGCCGGTATCGAAGCGGGTCACTACGGTGGCCGACTCCAGAGCACTGATGTTTTCGCCGGTCTTGCCACTGGCTTTGTCCAGCTCCTCCATTACGGCGCCGGTGGCGCGCTCCACATGCAGCTGCAGGATGGGATCGAAACTGGTGAAAATGCTGAGACCGAGGGTGGTCAGATCCTGCTCCCGGTACTCCTGGCGCAACTGCCGGCGCACCAGATCCAGGTAGGCGGGAAAACTGTTGCGCACGCGGCGGGCATTATTCAGGCCAGGCGGCATGGCCTGTGCCACCACCATCTGCTCCCGGGAAATGATCTGCTCCCTGGCCATCACCTCCAGCACCAGGTTGCGGCGCTCCAGCGCCCGCTCCGGGTTGCGCAGGGGGTTGAACAGTGAAGGCCCCTTGATCATGCCGACCAGCAGCGCCTGCTGATGCAGGCCGAGCTGCTCCAGCGGGGTGTCGAAGTAGTGCCGCGCCGCCAGCCCCAGCCCGTGGATGGCCCGCGGCCCCTCCTGCCCCAGGTAGACCTCGTTGATGTAGCTTTCGAGGATCTGGTCCTTGCTGTAGTGGAACTCCAGCAGCACCGCCATCAGCAATTCCGTCAGCTTGCGGGTGTAGGTGCGCTCGGGGCTGAGATAATAGTTCTTCACCAGCTGCTGGGTAATGGTGCTGCCACCCGCCACCACCGATCCGGAACGCAGATTGCTCAATGCCGCCCGCAGGATGCCGGTGAGCGAAAAACCCCAGTGCTGGTAGAACTTCTGGTCCTCCACCGCCAGCAGACCCAGGCGCAGGGTCTGCGGCACATCCTGCAGGCGCACCAGCACACGGTCCTCCCCGTGGGAGGGGTAGATGCCGCCGATCTGCACCGGATCCAGGCGCATCAGGTCGATGTCGCGCCCCTCGCCACGAAGGCCAGTCACCTGTCCGCCGCGCACATCCACCCGCACCCGCCGCGCCGGCTCCCGCTCGCTGGGGACGGCAAAACCACGGGTGTAGAGGTCGAAACGCCCGCCCTGCCGGGTCACCTGCCCCGGATTGCTCAGACGACTCACCTTGCGGTAGCCTAGTACCTCCAGTTCGTAGGCCAGGTCGTCGGCGGGCAGGCGGGCGCCCACGAACAGCTCCAGCGGGCGGGCGTAGACCTTGGCTGGCAGCGCCCACATCTTGTCCGTAAAGGTGGAGGTGATGCGCACGTCCAGGTATACCAGTGCCAGGGCGAAGAGCAGCAGCAGGCTGAGGGCTATTTTGGGGAGAAGGTAGCGGGTTTTCGGCATGGTGAGCGAGTGTACAACAGCACCGCTTTCAATTGGCAGCGGGACGGGGATAATACCGCTTTGCATTCGGGACCGTGTAATAATGAGGAAATACTGGGTATATGGCATCGGCGCGGCGCTGGTGGACACTGAAATCCAGGTGCAGGACAGCGACCTGCAGCGCATGGGCGTGGAAAAAGCGCTGATGACCCTGGTCGACGAGGCCCGGCAGGCCCAGTTGCTCGACCACCTGGCCGACCACCTGGTCCACGCCAGCCACGCCAGCGGCGGCAGCGCCGGCAACTCCATTATCGCCACCGCCCAGTTTGGCGGACCCACCTTCATGTCCTGCAAGGTGGCCGATGACGCCGATGGCGATATCTATTTAGCAGACCTGGCGGCCGCGGGCGTCGATCACTGCCTGCAAAACGGTCGCGAGCCCGGCACCACCGGCAAGTGCCTGGTACTGATCTCCCCCGACGCCGAGCGCAGCATGAACACCTTCCTGGGGATTTCCGCGACCCTGTCGGTGGACCAGCTCGACCCGGTGGCCCTCGCCGCATCCAGCCACCTGTATATAGAAGGCTACCTGGTGACCTCGCCCACCGGCCGTGCCGCCGCCGTGCGCGCCCGCGAGCTGGCCGAGGCCACCGGCGTGAAAACCGTCCTCAGCTTCTCCGACCCCGGCATGGTCACCTTCTTCCGCGAGGGCATGCAGGAGATCATCGGCGACGGCCTCGACCTGCTGTTCTGCAACGAGGAAGAAGCCAAAGGCTGGGCCGGCAGCGACGATCTCGACCAGGCCCTCGCCGCCCTGAAGCAGGTGGCGCGCAGCTTCGCCGTCACCCGTGGCTCCCGGGGCGCCATCGTTTTCGATGGCGTTCGCCAGAGCGAAGTGGGGGCCCAGGGCGTGCAGGCGGTGGACACCAACGGCGCCGGCGACATGTTCGCCGGCACCTTCCTCTACGCCCTGGGCCGGGGCGAGACCTACGCCCGCGCCGCCAAGTTCGCCTGCCTGGCGGCGGGCAGGGTGGTCACTCACTACGGGCCCCGCCTGCCGGCGGCGGACTACCCAGCCCTGCGCCGGGAGTTTTTTGGGGATTAGACACAATAGGATTCATCAGGGCTGGCCTCCGGTATTGGGCGGACTGGTGTCTGCAAACAACATCCAACCAATCCAGGCCAGCCTTCTCCTTCTATTTCAATCGCTTAGCCTCGCAGGCCAACTCTGTCGGGGTTTAACTAAGTGCCATTGCGCCTAAGCGCGCCACTTGATTATCTACCCAACGCCAGAGGTATGGCCGTAGTGTGCTTGATTTCCTCCATCACAAAACTGGCGGTCACGTCAAACAGGTCCGCTTGGAGTGGTCAAGCACCGCCTGGACGAGCAGCCGCTGGAAGAGCAGCAGGGGCTGGCACTGCCCGACACCCACGACAACATCCGCGGTCCCGCGTACTACCACTGAAGGAGCCCGCCATGTTGAAGCATCCCACCCTGGACAAGCTCCAGGCCCTCAAGTTTACCGGCATGGC
>JBKDZQ010000694.1:0-2055 GCA_047971325.1 Parahaliea sp. | reverse complement strand
CCGCCGCGCAGGGAGGGCAGGCGATGGAGGGTGCGCAGGCGCTCGGAGATGATGTCCTGATGGGGTGAAAAGCTGTCGTAGGGCAGGGTTTCCCAGTCCGGGAAGGTCAGCAGTTCGACGCCCGGCGCCAGGAAGAAGGGCAGCTCGCGCTCCAGCGCCAGGGCCGAGCTGGTGTCGGCGGTGATGATCAGCAGCAGGCGGTCGGGGTTGGCCAGCTCCGCCACGCAGCGCGCCTGGGCGCTGCCGTAGAGCGGCCCCAGAGCGGTCCGGCTGCCGGGCTTGGCGGGCCAGGGGCTATTGGCGAGGAGGGCTGGGAACATGGCGAAATCCAGGCTGCTTCCAAAGTGAACCGGAGTATTGTCGCGGCCCTTGGGCCCGAGCAAAGGGGCGCTATTGTAAGCGCATGACCCCCGGCGCACCAACCGGGTGGGGTGGGGCGTAAATAAGTCGGCCCCGCCTTGCACCCCGGGAGGCCCCCGGACCATAATATGCACGCAAAAACCCACCGATCCCCAGTATTAAGGAAGGTCTATCAGTGAGCGAGCGCAAGAGAGAGCGGCCAGACGACTATTTCAGCGACTGGAAACAGCGCGAGGCTCTGGCGGAGGGCATGATCCCCCTGGTGGGCAGTCTGTCCCGGGAACACAACGTCAAGTGCTACGTCTACGGCCGCTCACTGGTCAACCGCTCGGTCCTGCAGATCATGAAGGATCACCGCTATGTGCGCCAGGTGGAGGAAAACGAACTCTCGGAATTCGAGACCTACCCGGTCATCGAGGCCCTCAGCAAACTCGAACTCGGCGCGGCCCACATCGACATCGGGCGCCTCGCCGTCAATTACTATGACCGCGGCCACGGTGCCGGCAAGAGTGTCGAGGACTATGTGCAGGACCAGGTTGCCGATCTGGTCGGTGCCGCCCATAAGCCGGTGGTGGCCCCCCGCGACGTGGTGCTCTACGGTTTTGGCCGCATCGGCCGGCTGATGGCCCGCATCCTCATCGAAAAAACCGACAGCGGTGAAAGCCTGCGCCTGCGGGCGGTGGTGGTGCGAAAGGGCCGCGCGCCCAACGACCTGGTCAAGCGCGCCAGCCTGCTGCGCCGGGACTCCGTGCACGGTGCTTTCGACGGTACCATCCGGGTGGACGAGGAGCACCAGTCCTTCGTCGCCAACGGCAACGAGGTGAGGGTGATCTACGCTGACTCCCCCTCGGAAATCGACTACACCCAGTACGGTATCAACAACGCCATCATCGTGGACAATACCGGTGTCTGGCGCGACGAGGCGGGGCTGTCCCAGCACCTGCAATGCCCCGGGGCCAGCAAGGTGATCCTCACGGCGCCGGGCAAGGGCGACATGAAAAACATCGTCGCTGGCATCAACAACGATGCCATCGACGAGGCCGACACCCTTATTTCTGCCGCCTCCTGCACCACCAATGCCATCGTGCCCCCGCTGAAGGCCATCGACGACGAGTACGGCATTGTGTCCGGTCACGTGGAAACGGTGCACGCCTACACCAATGACCAGAACCTGATCGACAACTATCACAAGGCCGAGCGTCGCGGTCGCAGCGCGCCGCTGAACATGGTGCTCACCGAAACCGGTGCCGCCAAGGCGGTGGGCAAGGTGCTGCCGCAGCTGCAAGGCAAACTCACCGGCAACGCCATTCGCGTGCCCACGCCCAATGTGTCCATGGCCATTCTCAACCTGACCCTGAAACGCGCCACCGACAAGGAAGCGCTGAACGAGTACATGCGCAACATGGCCCTGCACTCTTCCATGCGCAAGCAGATTTACTATTCGAACTCACCGGAAGTGGTGTCCTGCGACTTTGTCGGTTCGCGCCATGCCTGTATATATGATGCTCAAGCGACCATTGTGAACGGTACCCAGGCCGTTGTGTACCTGTGGTACGACAACGAATTTGGCTATAGCTGCCAGGTGTACCGCATACTGGAGCAGATGGCCGGCGTCCACTACCGCGTATACCCCAGGGAGGGTTGATAACAAGCCCCATTGCGGGGAAAACCTGCTGTAAATCAAGTGTCTGCCCT
>JBKDZQ010000693.1:0-3590 GCA_047971325.1 Parahaliea sp. | reverse complement strand
ACCAGCGCCGGCATGACCCAGCGCGGGGCAGTGGCCGATGCCTTCGCCGCGGTGGCACTGGTGCTGGGGCCGGCTTTGGCGGGGGCTGGCTCGAAGGGCGTCGGCGTGAGTTGATGCGGGTCTGGGGACATTCCTTGGCGGCGCCTGGGGTTGGTTGTGATAGGGCTTGCTGTACGGGTTTCGGACCGGGCTGGTGGCAGCGCGGATGCTCAGGGTGTATCGATCCTGGCCGCCTGGGGCGAAACCGCCGCCGGCAGTGACTCCAGCTCGCCGATCTCGGTGTGGTAGATATCCGCCAGAATCTCCCGCCATTGGTCGTACTGATCTTCGACGTTGCCACTGAGCATGACCGTGCGATCTTCCAGCTCGATCACCTGGGGGGTGATTTCCGCTTCCAGTGACATGCCCAGCTCTGCCAGTGCCTCCACGTGAATCTGGGCCTCGGCGCGCTTTTCCAGCCCGCTCTTGAGCAAGTAGCCACCACCGATAATGGCGACGTTGCCGGCGGCCCGGGCCGAGCCGTCGCCGGAGCCGGCCGCGGCAATACCGGCCAGTACCGCCACCCCGCCGGCGATCATCTGGCGCATGCTCTCCGCCTTCAGCTCCTGCAGGGCGATGGCCTCTTCGTAGCTCATCTTGCGCCACTCCTGATAGGGGGAGTACATCTGCTCGTAAAAACTGCCGTAGTAGCCCTGCAGGGTGTCGACAAACAGGTTGTCGCGCTCGCGGATGCTGTGGATGCGCTCCAGCATCGGGTCGTTGTGGGCGGGCAGTCGCAGCACCTTGTAGTCGCCGCGCCTGGTCTGGTCGAGGTAGCCGGCGAAGGCGTCCGGTGAAAAGCTGCGCGCGAAGCGCAGCTCGGTCACCACCCGGACGTGCTCCCACTCCTGCGACGACAGGGTTTGCATGTGCTGCAACAGGTCGTTGGCAATCTGGTTGTACACTGCCTGGAAGGGGTCGTACTGGCTGCGGGTGCGGCTGTCGTAGGCGTAGCGGCTGGCGTGGCCGCTGTAGGTCCGGTCCAGCCACTGGCGGTTGCGTGAGTCGAGGGCGGTGACCTGCAGGCGCAGCTCCTCGCCATCGGACTTGAGGATCTTGCCCTCCACCCGCAGGTCGGTGATCTGGGCCGCATCCGGCACCACCCGCACCGCGCCCCAGGCGCCGCTGTTCTGCATCGCCTCCGCCAGCAACCGCGGCATGTAGCGGGCCTCGGCCTTGCGCACTTCCGGGTAGACCTGGGCCTCCTCCTCGTAGTTGTCGAGGCCGGGGTCGAAGATGGCGATGCCCACGTCGAGCAGCAGGTTTTCGGGAATCGCCTGGCGGGGGGTGTTCACCGGTGGCACCGAGGTGCTTTTGACGGTCTGGCTGACACAGCCGGACAACAGGGCCATCAGCAGCGACAGCCACAGGGCGCGCAGGGCCGTGCTCACTGGCCGATGCCCTTGTATTTGCGGTATTCCTCCCACAGTGCCTCACGGACTTTCGGGTCCGGTTCGCGCATGGCGGCCTCGCGCAACTGGCGCGCCACCACGTCGTCGTCATCGCCACTGGGAATGTCGCCCGGTGGTGGGTACTTGGCGGTATTTTGCGGTATCTGGCCGCCGCGCGAGGCTCCGCCCATGCCGCCACCGGTGCTGTAGCCGCCGGCGTCGGCAATGTCGCCGCCGTAGGGGCTGCTGCCACCGCCACTGCTGTCGGAACCTTGCTCGCTCTGGGGCGCCGGGCGCTCGCGCTGCGCGCGTCGCTGGGCGGTCTGTTCTTCCAGGATCATGGCGTCGAACTCCCCGGTGCCCTGCTCCAGCCGGGCGTCGAGGATGGCCACCTGCTCGGCGGGGGTCAGCGGGCCCAATACACCGCCGGGGATGCCGGCTGCCGCGCCCGCAGAGGCGCCAGCACCGCCGGCCTGGCCCTTGCCCGGCTGGCTGTCGTCGCTGCCAGCAGCGCCACCGCCGCTGGCACCGGCCTCGGCGGCTTCGGCCATGATCTGTTCAAGCCCTGGCAGACCGTCTTCCAGGGTGGGTTCGTCGCGCAGGTCCGGCAGCGAGGCGCCGCCTGCAGTGCCGGTTTCGAAGCCCGGCTCGTCGCCCTGCTGGCCGCTGTCGCCCGTCTGGCCATCGGTACTGGCGGTGGTTCCGGAACTACCCTTGGTACCGCCGTTGCGAAGGTCGCCGTCCTTGCCGCCGCCACTGCGGGACGAGGCGGGGCTGCCAGCGCTGGAGGAGGAGCTGCCGGAGCCGCCGCTGGAGGCCACACTGCCTGGAGCGGCGCCGCCGCTCGAACGGCTGGCGGAGCCGGGACTCGAAGCCGAGGGGCTGGATGCGCCCGATGAGCCCGATGAGCTGGCGGAGGGGCTGGATGAACTGGACGAGCTTGAGCTCGACGAGCCGGATGAGCTGGAACTGGACGAACTTGAACTCGGCGGGGAGGGCGGTTGCGGTACGCTGGGATTGCTGGCGCTGGGGCAGCCGGTTAGCACCAGGCACGCAAAGGCGACGGCGGCCGACAGGGCGCCAGCGCGCAGATAACGGTTTGCTTTACCAGGTGTTGCTGTCATAAGCCCACACAATGTTCTCTGTGGCCACCGGCTGCCCCGCCTCGAAGCGGGGGCGGAACTGCGTTTTGCGCAGGCTGCGCATCAGCCGGTTGACCTTGGCTTCATTGTCCTCGTTATCATCCACACGTTCCAGCTGTTCCGTATCCCCGGAGGCGGAAACGTTGAATTCCAGCACCGCATTGGCCCGCTCCCGGGGGACCGGCGCGGGCAGTGCCTCCACCCCCTGCAGGGCGGGCAGAGCCACCGGTTTGCCAAAGAGCTGCTGTTCCAGCGCTTTGGCATTGTCGCTGCGTTCAAGTTCCACGAAGGCTTTCTGGTAGTTGGCCATGGCATCGTGGCTGCTGCCGTGCCAAAGCATCCAGTCGCCCAGCAGGATGAAGCTGCGGGCCGACGTCGCCGGGTCGTTCTGGTGCAGGGTGGCTTCCAGGTCGCGGATGGCGCGGATGATCGCCACCCCCTTCTTGTAGCTCTGGGAGCGGTAGGCATTGAAGCGGCTCATGCCCTGGCGCTGGGTAAAGTCATAGTCCGAGCCAAGGTTGGAGCTGCGCTCTTCCTGATAGTCGGAAATAAGGTACTGGGCACGCAGCATGCCGTACAGCGGTGGCAGCAGTGCCGGGGAGGTCTGGCCCTCGCGCTCGATGATGTCGCTCAGCGCCACCCGGTACAGGTCCCACATGTTCATCAGGCGGTTGAAGCCCTGCTCGCCCAGATGCAGCTGGTAGGCCTGCTGTTGCCAGTTGGCCTGCTGGATGAGGGCATTGGCCCGGCGCAGGCCGCTGGACAGGTTGCGCACCTGCACCCGGTAGAGGTAGGCCTGGCGCTCGTCGGCGGCGGCGAATTCCCCCAGCGCGATATGGCTGCGAATCTCCGATTGCAGCAGGGGTATCTGCTGTGGGCCGTACAGGCCGTCGTTGATGCGCGACAGGTGAACCCCGCGCTTGAAAACGGTCACCGCCGCCTCGTGGTCACCCGCCTGTTGCAGGGCGGTGCCCAGGCTCAGCAATTGCTCGGTGAGGTGGGGGCTGTAGGCGCCCTC
>JBKDZQ010000692.1:0-2490 GCA_047971325.1 Parahaliea sp. | reverse complement strand
CGGCGCTGCGCGTGGGCATTGGCTTTGGCCTGCAGGAGATCGTGGCCAACTTCATCAGTGGCATCATCATCCTGTTCGAGCGCCCGGTGCGGGTCGGCGACATCATCTCCGTCTCCGGCGCCGAGGGCCAGGTGCTGGAAATCAAGCCCCGGGCCACGGTCGTCGAAACCTTCGAGGGCAAGGAGGTGCTAATACCCAACAAGGAGCTCATAACCAGCCAGGTGGTCAACTGGACGCTCAACGGTGCCGCTATCCGTGTTCTGATCAATGTCGGCGTGGCCTACGGCAGCGACGTGCGCAAGGCCCAGGCCCTGATGCTGGAGGCCGCCGGGGAAGTACCACTGGTACTGCCCGAACCGGCTGCGCAGGTGACCTTCGACAACTTTGGCGACAACGCCCTGCTGCTGGTGCTGCGCTGCTACGCCGAGGAAAAACGACTACAGGTCGCGACCGACCTGCGCAACCTGATCAACGACAAATTCATCACCGCGGGCATAGAGATGTCCTTCCCGCAGCGCGATGTGCACATCGACACACTTGGACCACTGCAGGTGGAGCTGCGCCGGACGCCCGCGGCGGGTACCGGGACACCGGGCGACTGAGTCACTCAGCCCCGGGGTCGATAGCCTGCGGCTGACCGGCAGCAGCCTCGCAGGCACCCTGTCCACCGCCGGCACTGCGTGGCTGCCGGTAACGAGCAAGCTGCGGCTGTGCGGAGTGGTCACCACCTCTGGCCCGATGCTGGCCCGCTGGCAGCAGGAATTGCCAAGCCGGCCCCGCCCCCAACCCCAAACGCGGGGATGCGGGGATGCGGGGATGCGAATCAGGACACCCGATTCTCGATCAGATGCTCCACCACCGAGGGGTCCGCCAGCGTGCTGGTATCACCCAGGTTGTTCAGCTCTTTCTCGGCGATCTTGCGCAGGATGCGGCGCATGATCTTGCCGGAGCGGGTTTTCGGCAGGCCCGGTGCCCACTGGATGACATCGGGCCTGGCGATGGGGCCGATTTCCTTCACGCAGAGGTCGATGAGTTCCTTGCGCAGTTGCTCGCTGGGTTCCACACCGACCATCGGGGTGACGTAACAGTAGATGCCCTGGCCCTTGATATCGTGGGGGAAACCCACCACCGCGGCCTCGGAAATCTTGTCGTGCAGCACCAGCGCGCTCTCCACCTCGGCGGTGCCCATGCGATGGCCGGACACGTTCAGCACATCGTCCACCCGCCCGGTGATCCAGTAGTAGCCGTCTGCGTCGCGGGTGGCGCCGTCGCCGGTGAAGTAGTAGCCGGGATAGGTGCTGAAGTAGGTGTCGATCAGGCGCTGGTGATCGCCGTAGACCGAGCGGATCTGGGCCGGCCAGGAGGATTTCACCACCAGGTAGCCGGCGCCGGCGCCTTCGATCTCGCTGCCATCCTCTGCCAGCAGGGCCAGGTTGACGCCGAACAGCGGGAAGGTGGCGGAGCCGGGCTTGAGATCGGTGGCGCCGGGCATGGGGGTAATCATGTGGGCGCCGGTTTCGGTCTGCCACCAGGTGTCGACGATGGGGCAGCGGGATTCCCCCACCACCGTGTAGTACCACTCCCAGACCTCCGGGTTAATGGGCTCGCCGACGGTGCCCAGCAGGCGCAGGCTGGCGCGGGAAGCGCGGGTGACCGGCTCGTTGCCCACCGCATGCAGAGCGCGGATGGCAGTGGGAGCGGTGTAGAAAATCGCCACCTGGTGCTTGTCCACCACCTGCCAGCAGCGGCCGGCGTCGGGGTAGGTGGGCACTCCCTCGAAGATCAGCGAGATGGCGCCGTTGGCCAGCGGGCCGTAGTCGATGTAGCTGTGACCGGTCACCCAACCCACGTCGGCAGTGCACCAGAATACTTCGCCCTCGCGGTAATCGAAGACATACCTGAAGCTCATCGCGGTCTGCAGGAGGTAGCCGGCGGTGGTGTGCAGCACGCCCTTGGGCTTGCCGGTGGAACCGGAGGTGTAGAGAATGAACAGCGGATCCTCGGCGTCCATGGACTCGGGCTCGCACTCACCGGCGGCGCTGGCGACTGCCTCGTGGTACCAGATATCGCGGCCGTCCTGCCAGGCGATCTTGCCGCCAGTGCGCTGGACGACGATACAGACACTGACCTTGGGGCAGTGCGCCAGGGCGGCGTCGGCATTGACCTTCAGCGGCACTTTTTTGCCACCGCGCAGTCCTTCGTCGGCGGTGATCAGGGTGTGGCAATCGGAGTCCAGAATGCGGTCCTTCAGGGCCTCGGGGGAGAAGCCGCCAAACACCACCGAGTGAACGGCGCCGATACGCGCACAGGCCAGCATGGCGTAGGCCGCCTCGGGAATCATCGGCATGTAGATGCACACCCGGTCACCTTTTCGTACTCCGCGCTCACGCAGCACATTGGCCAGCTTGCACACGGCGGTTTTGAGTTCGCCGTAGGTAATATGCTTGCTGTCGGCGGGGTCGTCGCCCTCCCAGATGAAAGCGGTCTGGT
>JBKDZQ010000691.1:0-7160 GCA_047971325.1 Parahaliea sp. | reverse complement strand
AAACGCTGCACCAGCATACCAAGCATACTGGCTCCGGCGATGGCCAAGCCAACCCCGGGCAAGTAGTTGCGGTGTTCGAAGTAGATTTCCAGCGGCCACACACTGGACTCCAGACTGTGGCCCACCAGGTAGAACAATGGGCCGAAGACCAGCCGCCGGCCCCAGGGCCAGCGCAGAGCGATTACCAATGCCACCAACACCCCGCTCCAGGCCAGCCAGGCCAGCAAGGTCGCACGCGGCTCGAACAGCGAGCGCGACACCTCGACATCATCGTGGTACAGGCCGAGCCGGTCCAGCTCCGGCCACACTATCTGGCCGAGATAGTCCCAGAGCACCCGCCCCTGTGTGAGCACCCGTTCCTCCAGACTGAAATCCCTCGGACCGTAGCGCCCGGCCAGCCAATCCCAGCCCAGCACCAGCAGCAGCACGGCGACCGCAGCCCCCCCCCACACCAGCCATAGGTTGATCCGGCGCAACCAGGGCATGACCTTGCCATCGCGGCCCTCGTATTGCAGCCACAGTGCCTCCATCAGCACCAGCAGCGGCACCACCACCAGGGCGATTTCCTTGGTGAACACCGCCAGCAAGACAAACAGGGCCACCAGTAGCAGGCGCCCGGGCGCCAGCCGACCGGCGTCGAGCGCCCGCCGCCAGTACAG
Organism: Parahaliea sp.; assembly: GCA_047971325.1. Classification (GTDB taxonomy): domain Bacteria; phylum Pseudomonadota; class Gammaproteobacteria; order Pseudomonadales; family Halieaceae; genus Parahaliea. Next base: position 6,501 of record JBKDZQ010000691.1, on the reverse strand, counting down.
GTAGGCAATACCACTGCACAGCACCCACGTGGCAGCCAGCATGGCCATACGCTGCACCGCGTAAAGCACGGTGCTGACCTGTATCGGCGCCAGCAGCCACAACCCGGCAAACGCGGCGGCAATCAGCGCCCCGCCCACCAGCTCGAGCCGCGCCAGCAGCAGCCGAAGAAAGCCGTACACCAGCAGGCCATTGAGCGCGTGAAGGAAAATATTGACCCGCTTGCTGCCGGAAATGCCACCGTCGTGGATCAGGCGCTCCAACACGAAGCTGGCCATGCTGACCGGTCGGCCGGTGGGGCCCGAGGTATCGCCAAACACCACATCCGATGCCAGGGCCGGGTCTGCCAACAGGCCCAGCACATTGAGGCTGGATTTGTCGTCGAGCAGTGCCGGGCCATACTGACCGGGCCAGTAGATCCAGAGAGTGAGCGCCAGCAGCAATCCTATGGCCAGGCTCTGCCCCAGCCACCGCAAGTGGCGGACATCACCTTTGACAGCCGGCCAGCAAGCGCTCATTGCCCGGGCTGCCGAAACTGCTGCTTAACCAGCGCCAACTGGCGGCGGGCAAAATCGTAGCGCAACCAGTCGCCGGCGGCCCGGTAGGCCGCGGCCACGTCCTCGCGCACCATGGCATCGCGAATCAGATAGCTGTAGACCGTAACCGACTCCGGTCGCACAGCGCGTGCCTGTTCCAACAGACCACTGAGCACCCTGGGGGGCGCTCCCAGCACCTTCTGCAGGCGGTAGCGCTGAATATACAGCCCGGGACTCCCCGGATACCTGACCGACAGTTGCTCCAGCACCGCCAACACCTCGCCACCCCGGTCACCGCAGGCCGCCAATTCGAAACAGTCGACGATAAAGCGCAGGGAGGCCCAGTCGGTGGCTTGCAGTTTCCTGCTCCGAGCCGCTTCGGCCAGCATCGCCAGCCAGTTGGCATAACTGTGCAACCCGGGGAAGTACCGCTCATCCAGGTAATAGAGCATGGTCAGTGGACCGAGGTTCTGGGGGTCCTCCTGGTGCATGCGTTCATAGTAGTGGCGCGCCGCCAGCAACGGCTCCATATCCCCCGTACCGTCGCTGACGACCGTATCCTCGTAATGTTCCAACAGGCGCAGGGCATAGAAGTAGTTGCTGCGCGCCGACTGGGGGTGATGCTGCAGGTTGGTCTTGGCCAGTAGCAGTTCATCCGACCACACCAGGGCCCTGAGCCCCAGCAGCACCGCAAGCAGCAGCGAAAGCGCAGCACCCAGCACTCCAAAGCTCAGCCCCTTCACCCGCTCGGCCACAGCGGCGATCAGCGTGGCGAGCAAAATAAACAGGCCGACACTCGGCAGGTAATTGCGGTGCTCGTAGACCATCTCCAGCGCAATCAGGCCCGACTCCATGCTGTGCCCCACCAGGTAGAACAGCACCGCCAGCAGCAGGAAGGGAAAACGCGCACGCAGGACAAACGACAGCAGTAGCACGATCAACCAGGCCAGGCCACTTGTCAGCGTGGTCCACGGCGTCAGCCAGCCGCGGGACCAGGGGATATCATCGTGTTGAAAGCCCATGCTGCCGATATCGGGCAACAGCAGCCAGCCGAGGTACTGCCACAGCAGGCGCAACTGGGTCAACAGGCGCTCCTCGAGGGTGAAAGGCCGATGGCTGTAGCCACCAATCAGTGTGCCGGGCTCCACCACCAACAACAGCGCGATCAGTGCCAAGGGGGAAAGCAGTGCCAGCCAGCCCAGGTGCTCCAACCACCGTCGCCGTTCACCGTCCCAGTAACCGCGAAAGATGGCCACTTCCACAACGGCCATCAACCAGGGCAGCAGCAGGCCGTTTTCCTTGGAATACATGGCCAGCACCAGGATCAGCCCCAGCCACAGGACAGTGGCCACCACATCCCCCGGCGCCGGCCGTTGCGCCGCCCAGCGCGCGCGCTGGCGGGTGAAATACCACAGGCCCAGCACCACAAACAGCGTCGACAACTGAGCCATGCGCTGTACCACATACAGCACCGAGGACACCTGCAGGGGATGCAGCAGCCAGAGGGCCGCGGCCAACAGGGCAATAGCCTCACTGCCGGCGCGCGCCCCAGTACTGTGGCGCGCGTGAAACACCCGCAGTTCCAGAGCCAGCAAGAACACCAGAACACCGATCGCCAGGTGAATCGCCACATTGGTCAGTTTCAGGGCGGTGGGATCAAAACTGCCCGACAGGGCATGGTTGGCAGCAAAACTGAGCATGGCCAGCGGCCGGTGCAGGGGACCGGAATCTGAACTCAAGGCCGCCGCGCGCCAGTGATCCGCGACACCTCCCTCAATTTGTACCAAAGGATTGGCGGTCAGCGCCGGCAGGTCGTCAAACAACAGGGAGCCGGGTAGACCCGGTACGTAGGACAGCACTGTGGCCAGTAGCACGCCCAAAAAAGGCAGTAGATGTTTCGGTGAAGGATGGGCTGGCAACGAAACGCTATCCGGCAACGATGTAACCCTCGACTATAGAGTCAGGCACAAAAAAAAGCCCGGAAAATCCGGGCTTTTTGCGGTAGCAGGAAACGGTCAGCCGCGGCAGGTGCTGGGCAAGTACTTGGCATCGATTTCACCGCCACCACCATTAGCACGCTCGCTGCGCTTGCAAACCCACTTGACCGAACCGTCGTTCGAGCTGACGCTGGACAGAGTGAAACCCACAGTGCTCGCAGCATTGGGGACAATGCCGTCTTGTATCGTAGCAGTGATCAGCGCGCCGGTTGATGAAACACGCTCATACTTCATCGATGCCACAATGTCCTTGTCTGGATTGCGGTTGATGCCTGCCTGACCGACGTCAATAGGCATGGCCCCAGTGGATACATAATACTCCGTCACCGAGGTCTTGGCTTCAGCCAACGCCGCCAGCGGCTCGGCCATCTTCGCGCGCACCGTATAGTCCTGGTAGGCCGGCAGCGCGATGGCGGCCAGGATGCCCACGATGGCGATGACGATCATCAGTTCGATCAGGGTGAAACCCTGCTGAACACGTTTTTGCATAGTCATGGTTACAGCTCCTCAATAATCCCCTGGGGATTGTCCTTGGTTTGCCAAGCCGGTTTGCGGGCTCGTTGCGAGAAGGTACGAAGCAAGTGCTGTGCCAGTCCGGCGAATCGGGGCGAGCAATCCGGACTTAGCCGCCGGGAAATGAGATATGTCACAGAAACGGGCCGCTCGCCCCCCGGCGGGTTCAAGAATCACCCGGGCACGGGGCCTCAGCCACCCAAACGGGCTGACGTTTTTTGTCACAATCTGCCTGCCAGGCGCAGAAAGCAACGAATCCGCAGCATCTCCGATCTTGGTGCAGATTTTAAATTTCTCGTAAAAACAGGGATTTGAACGCTTTCAAGGTGTATACAACCACGGCAATTTCATATACTCGTGCAAAACGTGTTGGTGCAACAACACTTCGAAAACCGCTTCTATATACTGCCGTGGATGAATGAATAGCAGAGCAACTGGACAACTCAGCGGGCTGGCCGGCCGTCTGGTAGCCGACGGCCTGATTTCCGCCGAACAGGCGCGCGACGCCCAGAAGGAAGCCGCCATCGAGCGCCTGCCGCTGGCCAAGTACCTGGTCGACAGGATGAACGTGAACAGCGAGCGGCTGGCGGAAATTGCCTCCATCGAATTCGGCGTTCCGCTGTTCGACATTCGCGCCTTCAACCGGGAGCAATTGCCCTCCGCCCTGGTGGATATCGGGCTGATCAGCAAGCACCACGCCCTGCCCCTGTTCCGCCGCGGCAACCGCCTGTTCATCGCCGTTTCCGACCCCACCAACCTCGCCGCCATCGACGAAATCAAGTTCCACACTGGCCTCAATACCGAGGCAGTGCTGGTGGATGAACGGATTCTGTCGAAGTTCATCGAGCAGTGGGTCGACGCCCAGGATACGCTGGACGGCGGCCTGGACGATCTGGACGCCGAAGGCCTGGAGCATGTCGACATCTCCAGCGGCCCGGGGGACGAAGAGGACGGGGCCGACGGCATCGACGAAACCCCCATCGTGCGCTTCATCAACAAGGTGCTGCTCGATGCCATCAAGCAGGGCGCCTCGGACATTCACTTCGAACCTTACGAGCACAATTACCGGGTGCGCTTTCGCACCGACGGCGTGCTGCACGAGATGGTACGCCCGCCCCGCGCCCTCGCCGCCCGGCTGGCGGCCCGCCTCAAGGTAATGTCGCAGATGGACATCTCCGAGCGCCGGGTGCCACAGGACGGCCGCATCAAGATGAAACTGTCGCGCAACCGCGCCATCGACTTCCGGGTCAACACCCTGCCGACCCTGTTCGGCGAGAAAATCGTGCTGCGTATTCTCGATCCCAGCAGCGCCCAGATGGGCATCGACGCCCTGGGCTACGAGGAAGACCAGAAAGCCCTCTACATGAACGCCCTGGGCAAACCCCAGGGCATGATCCTGGTGACCGGCCCCACCGGTTCCGGCAAGACGGTGTCGCTGTACACCGGCCTCAACCTGCTGAACAAGCCCGAGCGCAACATCTCCACCGCCGAAGACCCGGTGGAAATCAACATGGAAGGCATCAACCAGGTCCATGTGAACCCGAAGGTGGGCCTGAACTTCGCCGAGGCCCTGCGCTCCTTCCTGCGCCAGGACCCGGACGTGATCATGGTGGGGGAGATTCGCGACCTGGAAACCGCCGAAATCGCCATCAAGGCGGCGCAAACCGGGCACCTGGTGCTATCCACCCTGCACACCAACAGCGCCGCGGAAACCATCACCCGCATGCTGAACATGGGCGTGCCCGCCTTCAACCTGGCCACCTCCGTCGACCTCATCATCGCCCAGCGCCTGGCGCGACGCCTGTGCAAGGAATGCTCGGTGCCCGCCGACGACATCCCCCGCGATGTATTGCTCAAAGAAGGCTTTACCGACGACATGCTGGTCAATGCCGCCATCCGCAAGCCGGTGGGCTGCGAGCACTGCAAGGATGGCTACAAGGGCCGGGTGGGCGTCTACGAGGTGGTGCGGATCACCCCCACCATCGCCCGGCTGATCATGTCCCAGGGCAACTCCATCGAGATTGGCGAGCAGGCGCGCGCGGAGGGCTTCAATGATCTGCGCACCTCGGCCCTGATGAAAGCGGCTCAGGGACTGACCAGCCTGGAAGAAGTCAACCGCGTCACCACTGACTGAGCGGATACTGGGATACAGGACGTACCGGCAGAACAACAGCTTACGGGGACATACCATGGCAACCAGCGCAACCACGCGCAACGACGTCTTTGTCTGGAACGGTACCGACAAGAACGGCCGCGCCACCAAGGGCGAAATTTTCGCCTCCAGCACCTCGATGGCCAGGGCCCAGTTGCGCCGCCAGGGCATCAAGACCAAATCGGTGCGCAAAAAGGCCAAGCCGCTGTTCAGCGCCGGTAAAGGCAAGCCCATCAAGCCGGCCGATATCGCCATTTTCACCCGCCAGCTGGCCACCATGATGAAGGCCGGGGTGCCGCTGGTGCAGAGCTTTGACATCGTCGGCGAGGGCCTGGAGAAAGCCTCCATGCGCGACATGGTCAACAGCATCAAGAACGATGTGGCCTCCGGCAGCGGCCTGGCACCCTCGCTGGCCAAGTACCCGCGCCACTTCGACGACCTGTTCTGCAACCTGGTGGCCTCTGGCGAGTCCTCCGGCACCCTGGAAGTGATGCTGGACCGGGTTGCCACCTACAAGGAAAAAACCGAGCAGCTCAAGGCCAAGATCAAAAAGGCCCTGACCTATCCGATTGCGGTGATCATCGTGGCCCTGGTGGTCACCGCCATCCTGCTGATCAAGGTCGTGCCCCAGTTCGCGGAAACCTTCCGCAGCTTCGGTTCCGATCTGCCGGCCTTCACCCTGCTGGTGCTGGGTCTGTCGAACTTTGTGCAGAAGTGGTGGCTGGCCATCCTCGGGATCATTATCGCCTGCGTCTACGGCTTCCGGGAGGCCAAGCTGCGCTCGGTGAAATTCTCCGAGGCCCTGGACCGGCTCGCCCTGCGCATGCCGATCGTCGGCACCATCGTCCACGACGCGGTGGTGGCGCGCTTCTCCCGTACCCTGTCCACCACCTTCGCCGCCGGCGTGCCGCTGGTGGACGCCCTGAACTCCACCGCCGGCGCCGCCGGCAACTCGGTCTACGCCAAGGCCATCCGCCAGGTGCGCGACGAAGTCACCACCGGCACCACCCTCTTCTACGCCATCAAGACCACTGGCCTGTTCCCCAACATGCTGCTGCAGATGGTGTCCCTCGGCGAGGAGTCCGGCGCGCTCGACGACATGCTGGACAAGGTGGCCAACGATTACGAGGAGGCTGTCGACAACGCGGTGGACAACCTCAGCTCGCTGATGGAGCCGATGATCATGGCCATTCTCGGGGTACTGGTGGGTGGCCTGATGATCGCCATGTACCTGCCAATCTTCATGCTGGGTTCCGTGGTCTGAGCCGGCCAACCGGCAAGCAGCGGGAGCGCCCGCATGCTTGA
>JBKDZQ010000690.1:0-3925 GCA_047971325.1 Parahaliea sp. | reverse complement strand
ACCAATGAAGAAAATGGCGCGCCAATTGAGGCGACATCGTCCCCTGCTGCTGAACTGGTTTCGGGCGAAGGGCCAGTTCTCCAGCGGCATCGTTGAAGGGTTCAACAACAAAGCCAAACTGTCCAGCAGAAAATCCTATGGGTTCAGGACATCCCACTCCGCAGATATCGCCTTGTATCAGGCACTTGGCGCAGTACCGGTACCAAAAGTCACCCACGAATTTTTCTGAAGAGGCATAAATTTTGATAATACGCAGGTCACCGCCATGAGCCCCCAGGCTACCCTGTTCATTGAAGGATTTTTGTTGCCGCCCCGATAGCCGGCGGTGGGCCGACGCCCCCTTAATATCACTGGATCAACAGTATCACCGGATCAATCACGTCAGGAGATGACCATGTCACAGTCCAGCAGTGCACCCGGTGCGACCGGGCAGGCCGCAGACCCGGCGCAGCAGATCGCCGCCCTCATCGAGCGTTCGCGCAAGGCCCAGGCGCAGATCGCAAACTATACCCAGGAGCAGGTCGATGAACTCATCCGCGCCATGGTCTACTCGGTGGCCCGGGAAGATCGCGCCGAGGCGATCGCCCGTTTCACCGTCGAGGAAACCCAGCTCGGCAACTACGATGGCAAGTACCTGAAGATTCACCGCAAGACCCGGGCCACCCTCCTCGACATCATCAATGACCAGTCCGTCGGCGTGATCGAGGAAGACCCCGAGCGCAATATCGTCAAGATCGCCAAGCCCGTCGGTGTGATCGGCGCGCTCTCACCCTCCACCAACCCCGAGGCGACCCCCGTCATCAAGAGCATCTCCGCAGTCAAGGGGCGCAACTCGATCATCATCGCTCCGCATCCGCGGGCCAAGCTGACCAACAAGATGATCTGCGACTACATGCGCGACGCCCTGGAGCGCTTCGGCGCGCCGGCGGACCTGGTGATCGCCATCGAAACGCCCTCCCTGGAACTGACCAACGAACTGATGCGCCAGTGTGACCGCATCCTGGCGACCGGCGGCGGCCCCATGGTCAGGGCCGCCTACTCCAGCGGCACTCCCGCGCTGGGGGTCGGTGTTGGCAATGCCTGCATCACCGTGGACGACAGCGCCAATCTCGACGAGACCGCGGAGAAAATCCGCATCTCCAAGACCCTGGATTTGGCCGCTTCGTGCTCCTCGGACAATTCCGTACTGGTGTTTGATTCAGTCTACGATGCCCTGGTCAGGAAGCTGCAGGCCGAGGGCGGCTATCTGGTCAACGAGCGGGAGAAACAACAGCTGCAGAACACGCTCTGGGTCGACGGCCATCTCAACGCCGACATCGTGGCCCAGCCCGCGCAGAAGATCGCCGGCATGGCGGGGATCGACCTGCCCGAGGGCAAGCAGTTCATGATCGTGCCGGAATCCGGCGCGGGGACCGAGTATCCCTTTTCCGGTGAAAAGCTGTCGGTGGTGATGACACTGTACCGTGTCAAGGATATCCAGGAGGCCATTCGCCTGACCAACGAGATCCAGACCTACCAGGGACAAGGCCACTCCTGTGGCATCTATTCCAACAACGACGACAACATCATGGCCTTCGCCAGCGCCACCCGCACCTCCCGGGTGATGGTCAACCAGCCCCAGTCTGCCTCCAACAGCGGCAACCTGTGGAACGGCATGCGCCAGACCTTCTCCCTGGGCTGTGGTTCCTGGGGCGGCAACTCCACCAACAACAACATTACCTGGCGCGATCTCATCAACGAGACCTGGGTATCCAGGCCGCTGGCCAAGTCCAAGGTCATCCCGGCGGACGCCGAGCTGTTTGGCGATGTCATGGCGAAGTTCGACTAGGGCCGGTGCCATGGATTTTTCCCTGTCCGATGAACAACAGGCCTTTGTCGACAGCGCCCGCGCCTTCAGCCTGGGCGCGCTGGCGCCGATGGCGGCGGAGTGGGACGCCACCTCGCACTTTCCCAGGGACGTGCTGGCCCAGGCCGGCGAGCTCGGCTTCATGGGCATGTACACCCCGGAGCGGGCCGGTGGCCTGGGCATGGGCCGGCTCGACGCCAGCCTGATCGTCGAGGAACTGGCCCGGGGCTGCACCGCCACTGCCGCCTTCCTCACCATCCACAACATGGCCACCAGCATGATCGGCAAGTACGGCAGCGAAGCCCTGATCGACGCCTGGTGCCCGGAACTGGTGGCGGGCAGCAAGCTGGCCTCCTACTGCCTCACCGAGCCGGGCGCCGGCTCCGATGCCGCCTCCCTGCGCAGCACCGCCCGCCGCGAGGGCGATGACTACGTGATCAATGGCGCCAAGGTGTTCATTTCCGGCGCCGGCGCCACCGATGCCCTGGTGGTGATGCTGCGCAGCGGCGACGCCGGGCCCAAGGGCATCAGCGCCCTGCTGGTTCCCGCCGATGCCGAGGGGGTCAGCTACGGCAAGAAAGAGGAAAAAATGGGCTGGAACGCCCAGCCCACCCGCATGGTCAGTTTCGACAACGTGCGGGTGCCGGCGGGCAACCGCCTCGGCCAGGAGGGCCAGGGCTTCGCCATCGCCATGGAGGGGCTCGACGGCGGCCGCATCAATATCGCCACCTGCAGCGTGGGCACCGCCCAGCAGGCGCTGGAGGAGGCCACCGCCTACGTGCAGGAGCGCAACCAGTTCGGCAGCGCCATCGCCACCTTCCAGAACACCCAGTTCAAACTGGCGGATATGCTCACCGAACTGGTGGCGGCGCGGCAGATGGTGCGGCTGGCGGCCTTCAAGCTGGACAGCGGCGACGCCCAGGCTTCCACCTACTGCGCCATGGCCAAGCGCTTTGCCACCGATGCCGGTTTCAGCATCTGCAACGATGCCCTGCAATTGTTCGGCGGCTACGGCTACATCCGTGAGTACCCGATGGAGCGCCATGTGCGCGACACCCGGGTGCACCAGATTCTGGAAGGCACCAACGAAATCATGCGCGTGATCATCGCGCGCAGACTGTTAATGGAAGGCGCACTGGAGGTCATCAAATGAGTTTGAGCACATCCGACAAGATCAAAGTGGAACTGCGCGGTCACACCGCCCAGGTGACCGTGGACAATCCCGCCGCCAATACCTGGGACACCGAGAGCCTGCCGGCGCTGAAAGCGCTGGTGGAGAAGCTCAACAGCGACAGCAATGTCTACGCCCTGGTGCTGACCGGCGCCGGCGACAAGTTCTTCTCCGCCGGGGCGGACCTGAAGATCTTCGCCGACGGCGACCCGGTCAAGGCCGGCGACATGGCGCGCGACTTCGGCGAGGCCTTCGAGACCCTGGCGGACTTTCGCGGCGTGTCCATCGCCGCCATCAACGGCTTCGCCATGGGGGGCGGCCTGGAGGTGGCCCTGGCCTGCGATATCCGCATCGCCGAGGAGCAGGCGCAGATGGCGCTGCCGGAGGCCAAGGTCGGCCTGCTGCCCTGTGCCGGTGGCACCCAGCGCCTGGCCTGGCTGGTGGGCGAGGGCTGGGCCAAACGCATGATCCTCTGCGGCGAGCGGGTGAACGCCGCCACCGCCGAAAAGATCGGCCTGGTGGAGGAAGTGGTGGGCAGGGGCGAGGCCCTGGCCAAGGCCCTGGCCTTGGCGGAACAGGTGGGCGAGCAGAGCCCGTCGTCCATCGGCCGCTGCAAGCGGCTGATTCACAGCGCGCGGGACAAGGCCATCGACGACGGCCTGGCCGGCGAGCGCGAGCTGTTCGTGGAGCTGTTCTCCACCGAAGACCAGCGCGAGGGCGTCAACGCCTTCCTGGAGAAGCGCAAGCCCGAGTGGAAAAACCGTTGAGACCTAGCAGTACTTTCAACTTGATAATGACGTATGTAGCTAGAGCTATCTCCGATGCGAGGGCCCTGTCTCGGCACTGCGGGTCGAGACCGTAAGCGACAGGGATGTCGCGATCGAGCCCCCAGGGTTGGGTTTACGGCG
>JBKDZQ010000689.1:0-8826 GCA_047971325.1 Parahaliea sp. | reverse complement strand
ATCTGGCGCATGGAGTCCTCCAGCCCGCACAGGGGTGAGGGCGCCTGGCCGAGGTCGCTGGTCTCCAGCGCCTGCATCAGCGGCGAGGCGCTGTTGTCGATCAGCACACTGGACAGCAACTGGGCGCGCAGCATCTGCAGCAGGTCGGTGCTGTCGCCGAGCATCCAGCCGACCACGATGTGGGTCTTGCGTTCGTTTGGGCCGCTGTCGTCGAAGGCGTAGGGCCGGTTCACCCGCAGCGGCGCCGCCAGTCGCTGCTCCGGCGGTACGGCGATGCGCAGGTCCTGACGCTGGAAGTGGCGCAGGGCGCGCTCCTCGAAGGCCGCGTGGTGCTCGCCGGCGGGAATGTCGCCAAAGGTCATGAAAATGGCGTTGCCGGGGTGGTAGTGGCTGCGGTAGAAGGCGCGCAGCTGTTCATAGCTGAGGTCGGGGATGTGCTCCGGGTCGCCGCCGCTGTTGTAGTGGTAGGTGGTGCTGGGAAACAGGTGTTCGCAGAGGGTCTGCCAGAGCACGCTGCTGACCGAACTCATGGCGCCCTTCATCTCGTTGAACACCACCCCTTTGAACACCAGTGGGCTGTTGTTGTCCCCGGCCTGCTCGAACTCCACCCGGTGACCTTCCTGGGCGAAGTCCAGGGCTTCCAGGCGGGAGAAAAACACCGCGTCCAGATAGACATCCAGCAGGTTGTTGAAGTCCTTGCGGTTCTGGCTGGCAAAGGGGTAGGCGGTCCAGTCGCTGCTGGTGAAGGCGTTCATGAAAGTGTTCAGCGAGCGCCGCAGCATCATGAAGAAGGGGTCGCGCACCGGGTAGCGCTCGGAGCCGCACAGGGCGGTGTGTTCGAGGATGTGGGCGACGCCGGTGGAGTCCATGGGCACGGTGCGCAGGGCCACCAGGAACACATTCTCCGCGTTGTCGGCGCACAGGTGATAGTGGACGGCGCCGGTGGCCCGGTGGCGGTATTCTTCGACCCGCAGGTTCAGCGACTCGATATCCACCTGGCGCACGGCCTCGAAGGCGGGGTGGGTGGCGGGGCGCGATGTGGCCGCAGTACTGGAACTTGAGGTCATAGTGTGTCCGTGGGGCGCGCGCTCGGGTGCGCCGATTTACTGTGAATGGCCCTGCGTTACCGGTGGCGGGGCCTGTTGTGGCAGGGGTTCGACGCGGTACAGCCAGGGCCAGCGCTTGCCGGTCACCCAGATGGCGCCGTCCCGGGGGTTGTGGGCGATGCCATTGAGGACATCGGTGCCGGGCTGGCGCTCACTCTCGGGCAACAGGCCCGAGAGGTCAAGCCGGGCGGTGACCTCGCCGCTGTCGGGGTCAAAGATAACAATGTCGTCGCTCTGCCACACGTTGGCCCAGATCTTTCCGTCGATCCACTCCAGTTCGTTCAGCCTGGGCACCGGTTTGCCCGCGGCGCGCACCGGCAGGGCGCGGGTGATGCGGCCGCTGTCCCGGTCCATGAAGAACAGGCGGTCGCTGCCGTCGGAGTAGATCAGCTGCCGGCCATCCCAGGTGATGCCCCAGCCCTGCCCGGGCAGGCGCAGGATGTGGCTGGGGGCGAGGCTGTCGCGGTGGTAGACCAGCAACAGGCGGGCGCGCCAGGTGAGCTGGTAGATTTTGTCGTCGACCACGGTCAGGCCCTCGGCGAACAGGCGAGCGTTCAGCTTCCGGCTGGCCTCCAGCTCACCCCCGGGCAGGCGGTAGCGCAGCAGGCGCGACTCGCCGTAACCGCCGGCGCTGACATAGAGCCTGTCGTCGACGATCTGCAGGCCCTGGACGAAGTTGTCCCGGGACTGGGGCAGGCGTTCCAGTACCCGGTAGCCCAGCCGCTCTTCACTGCCGGCCCGGGCAGCCGCCAGGGCCAGCAGCAGCACCGCGATGTGTCGGGAAGTCATCTTCAAATACGCTTGCGGGCCAGGTCGCGCAGGGGGAAGCGGGCCGGCGCCAGCGCGCGCACCAGGGTGCGGGGCAGGGGCGGGGCCTCGCCGCAGATCTGGCTGGCCACCAGTTCCGCGCACAGCGGGGTGGAGGTCAGGCCGCGGGAGCCGTGGCCGGTGTTCAGGTAGAGGCCGGGCATGTTGCTGCCGTAGTGGGCAATGGGCTTGCGGGCATTCTGGCGCAGTCCGGCGAATCGTGCCAGCAGTATCGGCAGGTCCGGCACCGGTCCCGCCAGGGGCAGGTAGTCCGGGCTGGCGCAGCGAAAGCCGACGCGGCCCTCGGTGCTGGCCGGGTCGAGGGCGGCCAGCGCGCTGCGCCAGGCGGGCACCGCGGCGGCCAGGGCGTCGAGGTTGTGGTGGTGATACGCGACCCGCAGGGCCTGCTCACAGTCGTCGATGCCAAAGGTGGCGCCGATGCAGTGGCTGGTGCTGGCGGGGGAGATGTAGCCGTCGTGGCAGAGCACCGCCCGCAGGTCGCTGAAGGGCGCCCCGGCGGGAAAGTGGGTGGTCTGCCCGCGGATCGAACGCAGCGGCAGCCAGTTGAGTCCGGCTACCGCGGCGCTGTCACCGGCGCAGGCGATCACCGCGCAGTCGGCGCTGGCCACTACCTGGCCCGCGGCATTGACGGCCTGCCACTGGTGGTCCCGGTGGCGGAGCCGCAATGACCCGCAATGTTCCTGTAGCGCGACGGCGCTCGCCGCCGCCCAGGCCCGACACAGTGCCGCCGGTGCCATCCAGCCGGCGTCGGGAAACCAGTAGCCGGCCTGTTCCTGGATCACGCCCAGGCGGGCGCTGGCGGCGGCGGGGTCGAGCACTGCCGCCAGTTCCGGAATGTCGGTGAGCAGGGGGGCCAGCGCCGCCAGTTCGCTGCGTTCAGCTTGCTGCTGGAAGACGCCACAGAGTTCGCCGTCGCGTCCCTCCCGCAGCTCGCCGGCATCGAACATCTGCCGGTAGCGCCGGCTGGCGTGGGCATAGCTGAGCAGGGCGAAGTCGGTCAGTGCCGAGTGGCGCCGGGACAGGCGGGTGTAGAGCACACCCTGGGCGTTGCCGGAGCCGGCGCCGGCCAGGGCGGCCCGGTCCAGCAGACTCACCGCCACCCCGCGCCGGGCCAGGGCGGCGGCGGTGGCGCAGCCGGCCAGGCCGGCGCCGAGTACCAGGGCGCTGCGCGGGGACGACTCGGGGTAGTGCTCCGGCAGGTCCCAGGGGCTGCCCGCGGGCATGGCGCGCGCAGTGCTGCGCAGCAACTGGCCGGTGAGCTGTTCGCGCTTGCGGCCGAAGCCCGGCACCTTGCCCATGGCGAAACCCGCCGCTGCCAGCGTGCGGCGCACGGCGCCGGCGGCGGTGAAGGTGGCGACGGTGGCCCCGGGGCGGCTCAGGGCGCCGATATCCGCCAGCAGTGCCGCCCGCCACATATCGGCGTTGCGGGCGGGAGCAAAGCCGTCCAGGTACCAGGCGTCCACCAGCGGCTGGCCGCGTTCGCGCAGCTCGGCAAGGGTCTCGCCGGCCTCCGCCCACCACAGGTCGAGAGTGATCTGGCCCTGGGCCAGTTGCAGGCGGTGACAGCCGGGAATGGGAGCTGGGTAGGCGGCCAGCAGTTGCGCCGCCAGCGGCGCCAGTTCCGGCCAGCTCGCCAGGGCCCGGGCCAGCTCCTCCCGGCGCAGGGGGTAGCATTCCACCGAGAGGTAGTGCAGGCGCGGGCGGGGCGCTGGCAGGTTCGCCCACAGCTGCCAGCTCAGCAGGAAGTTGAGGCCGCTGCCAAAACCGGTTTCGCCGATGGTGAACACCGCTCGCGGATGCTGCGCCAGGCGCTCCGCTAGACGATTGCCCGCCACGAATACATGGCGGCTTTCGGCCAGGCCGTCGTCGGGAGAGAAGTAGATGTCACCGAAGGCGCTGGACTGCGGGGTGTTGTCCGCCGTCCACGCCAGCCGGGCGCGGGGCATGGCCCGCCAGGGCTGGTTGTCACGTGGCATGGGATGGAGCACAGCAGTGGCGGAGACTGGATGACACTGTGGGGACGAGTTCGTGTGCGTAGGCGCGCGATGATAGCAAATGCCGGCAAGCACCGTCACGAGGCGGTCGGTTCTTTATTGGACAATGCCTGTCGTTCGCTGGCGTTTGCCAGGTACAGGCAGTAGACTTTCGCCCTCTTTCCAAAGAGATGTACCCGGCGGAAACAGCATGGCGCGTGAACAGACCCAGACCATATCGCGGGAGAAATTCCTGCGCATGTCGGTCAATCTACTGCACAAGGTGTTTATCGAGGCCAGTCGCACCCAGGCCAAGAACGTCTATCGCGACGTTGCCGATGGCCGGGTGGTGGCGCTCACCAATGTGCTCATGGAGGACAAGTCGCAGGTGCGCTTCGACCTGGCGCTGGACCACAGCGAATACCGCGGCAGGCTCAATTTCGGCAGCTTCCGCGACTCGCTGATGGCGCTGCTGGCGCAACTGGTGCAGGCCCTGCGCGAGGAGCGCGACATCACGGTATTTTCCGCCGAGCATGACCCGAACGTGATGATTTTCGGGGTCACCGGCGTCACCGTGGAGGACGGTCAGCCCAGTGTGCTGGTGCTTGGCGCCGACGCCGGCCGCGGCCAGCCCACGGTGATGCTGAAGCTGATGTATCTGGACCACAGCCAGTTCAGCGAGCCGGTGGCGGGGGTCCAGAGCCGCGGCAGGGAAGGGACGGGCTAGACGTCCCGCAGTTGAAAGACCGGCTCCGGTGGTAGCTCGATACTGAGTTTTTCGCTGGGGGCCATGACCTCGGCGGTGCCGCTCGCCACCACCTGGTCGCGCTGGTTCAGCACCTTGCAGTCCAGATTGACCCGCTGGCGTTTGTCCTGTTTGTCGGTGACGGTCAATTCCACGGTGAGGGTGTCGCCGGGCTTTACCGGCGCGCGAAAGCGCAGCGACTGGCCGAGGTAAATCGTGCCCGGCCCTGGCAGCACCAGCGCCAGCGCCGCCGACACCAGCCCACCGGTCAGCATGCCGTGGGCGATCGGCTCGCCAAAGGCGGTACCGGCGGCGAAGTCGGGGTCCAGGTGGACCGGGTTGACATCGCCGCTGGCGGCGGCGAACAGGCGGATGTGGTTCATGTCGATACCGCGCTGATAGCGCGCAGTCTGACCGACGTGGAGTTCATCGTAGGTGAAGTTGCTGCGGCTGGTCATTGGGGCGCCCCCGGTGCAAAGTACAAAAATGCCATCATAGCGCAGAAGATGGCTGGAGGGACGTCCACGGCCATCCCACGCACAGTCAGGATCAGGAGACCAGCACAGCATGTCGGAGCAGGAAGTGGGCCAGCCGGTGGGGGCGGAAGCGGAGGCAATCTATCAGCGACTCTACGCGGAGCTGGGAATTGCCGACAGCATGGATCTGTCGCGCTATGCCAGCGTGCTGGACATGGCCGTGGAGTCCTTTGGCCGCTTTGCAGCGCGACCGGCCTTTTCCAGCCTCGGCCACAGCATCAGCTACGCCGACCTGGACCGCCTGACCCGGCAGTTCGCCTGCTGGGTGCAGCACTGCACCGATCTGCAGCCGGGGGATCGCATCGCTATACAGATGCCCAACCTAGTCCAGTACCCGGTGGTGGCCCTGGGCGCCCTGCGCGCGGGGCTGGTGATCGTGAACACCAACCCCCTGTACAGCGAGCGCGAGATCGAGCACCAGTTCAATGACGCCGGGGTGAAGGCGCTGGTGGTGCTGGCCAACGTGGCCCGGAATGTCGCCCGGGTACTGCCGCGCACCGGGGTGAAATACTCCATTGTCACCGAATTGGCGGATCTGCACCCGCCGCTGAAACGCTTGGTGATCAACAAGGTGGCCAGGTATGTGAAGAAAATGGTGCCGGCCTTCGACATTCCCGGCGCCCTCTCCCTCAACGGCGCCCTGCGCCAGGGCGCGGGCCACACCCTCCAGCCGCTGGCTCCCCAGGCTGGCGATCTGGCGGTGCTGCAGTACACCGGCGGCACCACCGGGGTGGCCAAGGGGGCGATGCTCAGCCACGGCAACCTGGTGGCCAATGCCTTGCAGGTGGACGCCATGATCAAGACCCATGTGCTGGGTGATGACGCGCCGGTCATGGTGCAGCCCCTGCCGGTGTACCACATCTACGCCTTCATGACTTGCCTCTACTCCATGCTCAACGGCTTTCACGTGGTGCTGGTGCCCAACCCCCGCGACCTGGCCACCGTGGTGCAGGCGCTGCGCGACTATCGCCCGCAGGTGTTCTGCGGCCTCAACACCCTGTTCATGGGGCTGTGCAATAACGAGGACTTCCGCAAGCTGGATTTCTCCCGGCTCCGGCTGACCCTGTCGGGTGGCATGGCGCTGACCACTGCCGCCGCGCAGCGCTGGCAGGAGGTGACCGGCTGCCCGGTGTCCGAGGGCTACGGTCTCACCGAAACCTCGCCGGTGGTGTCGATCAATCCCGGCAACCGCATTGTCATTGGCACCATCGGCATTCCGGTGACGGCGACCCGGGTCAAGGTGGTGGACGGCGAGGGCGCCGCGCTGCCGGTGGGGGAACCCGGGGAGCTTTGTGTGCAGGGCCCACAGGTGATGCAGGGTTACTGGCAGCGGCCTGATGACACCGCCAGCCTCATGGATGCCCAGGGATATTTTCGCACCGGCGACATCGCCGTGATCCGCGCCGACGGCTACCTGCAGATCGTCGACCGCAAGAAGGACATGATCGTGGTGTCCGGCTTCAATGTTTACCCCAACGAGCTGGAGGACGTGCTCTACGAGCACCCCGATGTGCTGGAGTGCGCCGCCGTGGGAGTGCCCGACCCGACCTCCGGCGAGGTGATCAAGATGTTCGTGGTCAGCAAGTCCGGCCAGCTGGGTGCGGAGGAGGTACGGGAGTTCTGCCGCCGCAGCCTCACCGCCTACAAGGTGCCGAAGCTGGTGGAGTTCCGCAGGGAGTTGCCGAAAACCAATGTCGGCAAGATCCTGCGCCGGGAACTGCGCGACGAGCAGAACTGATACACCGATACCCAGGTATGGCAGCACTTTCACCTCCTGAACGGCAGATTCCGCCCCTGCGCTTTCCCGCCGATCTGCCGGTGGCACAGCGGCGGCAGGAGATCATGGACGCCATCCGCGCGCATCCGGTGGTGGTGGTGGCGGGGGAGACCGGTTCCGGCAAGACCACCCAGTTGCCCAAGATCTGCCTGGAACTGGGGCGCGGCCGGCATGCGCGCATCGGGCATACCCAGCCGCGGCGACTGGCGGCGCGCACGGTGGCCCAGCGCATTGCCGCCGAGCTCGACACTGCCCTTGGCGAGGTGGTGGGCTATCAGGTGCGCTTTACCGACCAGGTGTCGCAGGCCAGCGCCGTCAAGCTGATGACCGACGGCATCCTGCTGGCGGAAATCCAACGTGATCGCCTGCTGCGCCAGTACGACACGCTGATCATCGACGAGGCCCACGAGCGCAGCCTCAATATCGACTTCCTGCTGGGTTACCTGAAGAATATCCTGCCCCGTCGGCCCGACCTCAAGCTCATCATCACTTCCGCCACCATCGATCTGGAGAGTTTTTCCCGCCACTTCGACAACGCGCCCATCATCGAGGTGTCCGGCCGCACCTATCCGGTGGAAACACTGTACATCGACCCGGCCGGGGCGGGGGAGCAGCAACAGGACCGCGACCTGGGCCTGCAGGCGCAGGTGGTGCAACTGGTGCAGGATATCGCCGCCGGCCGCTTTGGCGAGCGCGGCGACATTCTGGTGTTCCTCCCCGGCGAGCGCGATATCCGCGAGTTGGCAAAGTTGCTGCGCGGCGATGCCGGGCTCGACGTGCTGCCGCTCTACGCCCGTCTCAGCCAGGGCGAGCAGCAGCGGGTGTTCGATCTGTCGCGCCGCAAGGGGGTGCGGGTGGTGCTGGCCACCAATGTGGCGGAAACCTCGGTGACGGTGCCGGGCATCCGCTATGTGATCGATCCGGGCGAGGCCCGCATCAGCCGCTACAGTTACCGCACCAAGGTGCAGCGTCTGCCCATCGAGCCGATTTCCCAGGCCAGCGCCAACCAGCGCCAGGGGCGCTGTGGCCGGGTGATGGCGGGGGTGTGCATCCGCCTGTACAGCGAGGAGGATTTCCAGCGCCGGCCGCCGTTCACCGACCCGGAAATACGCCGCACCAACCTGGCGGCGGTAATCCTGCAGATGCTCGACCTGGGACTGGGTGAGCTCGAGCGCTTTCCCTTCATCGATCCACCGGATGCGCGCATGGTGCGCGACGGCTACAAGCTGCTGGAGGAGCTGGGGGCGGTGAACGCCGCCGGCAAACTGACGCCCGTTGGCCGCCAGATGAGCCGCCTGCCGCTGGACCCGCGGCTGGCGCGCATGATCCTGGCGGCGGCGCAGCAGCACTGCCTGGCGCAGGTGCTGGTGATCGCCAGCGCCCTGTCGATCCAGGACCCCCGGGAGCGGCCGGCGGACAAGCAGCAGCCCTCGGACCAGAGCCATGCCCGCTTCCGCCACGAAAAGTCCGATTTCATGGCCTGGCTCACGCTCTGGCGCTACTACGAGGAGCAGCGCCAGGCCCTGTCCCAGAACCAGCTGCGCAAACTCTGCCAGAAGGAATTCCTGTCCTTCCTGCGCCTGCGGGAGTGGCGCGACATCCACTACCAGCTCACGCTCGCCTGCCGCCAGCAGGGCCTGCGGCCGGCCCGGGAGCTGCCGGTGGAGGAGAACTATGGCCAAGTGCACAAGGCGCTGCTGGCGGGGCTGTTGGGCAATATCGCCCAGTACCAGGAGGGCCGGGAATACCTGGGGGCGCGCAACCGCAAGCTGCAGATCTTTCCCGGCTCTTCCCAGGCGCGCAAACGCCCCAAATGGCTGGTGGCGGCGGAAATCGTCGAGACCTCCAGCGTATTTGCCCG
>JBKDZQ010000688.1:0-8413 GCA_047971325.1 Parahaliea sp. | reverse complement strand
GACCTAGCCGGCGCCCCAGGCGCCAACACAACGGGCCAGGGCCGACTGGGTCAGAGCCACGCCATCGACACCGGTGGCACCGCTGTGGTAGACATCCGATAACAGAATGATCAGCGCCGTGCAGGTGCACATGATGAGCGTGTCGATAAACACCGAAAACGCCTGCACCACGCCCTGGTTCGCCGGGTGCGGAACGGTCGCCACCGCCGCCACGTTGGGGGCACTGCCAAGACCGGCCTCGTTGCTGAACAGGCCACGCTTGACACCCTGCATCAGCGCCACACCCAGGCCGCCGCCGACCGCGGAGTCAAGCCCGAAGGCACTGTTGAAGATCAATACCAGCATGGCGGGAATACGCTCGATATTCAGCCCCAGCACCAGCAGTGCCGCCAGCAGGTAGCCCAGCGCCATCACCGGCACCACCACCTCGGCCACCAGGGCGATGCGCTGGATGCCACCGAAAATGGTGCCCCCCAGCAGCAGCACCATCGCCAGCCCGGTGATCCAGGGCGGCACGCCGAAGGAGGATTCCAGCGAGCTGGCCACCACGTAGGATTGCAGGGCGTTGAAAGCGAGCCCGAAGGTCACCAGCAGCAGCACGGAATACAGTACCGCCAGTCCGCGCTGACGCACCCCGTGCAGCAGATAGTAAGCTGGGCCACCACGGAAACTGCCGTCGGTTTCCCGGCGCTTGAACAGCTGGGCCAGAGAACACTCGAAGAAACTGGTGGCCATGCCCATCAGGCCGATGACCCACATCCAGAACACCGCCCCCGGGCCGCCGAGGGTGATGGCGACGGCGACCCCGGCGATATTGCCGCTGCCGACGCGGCCGGCCACGCTGACCACCAGTGCCTGGAAGGAACTGATCTGCCCCTGCTGGTGGTGCAGGCCGCCCCTGAGCACGCCGAACATGCGGTAGAAGTAGCGAAACTGCACGCCCCGAGAGGCAATGGTGTAGAGCAGGCCAACGCCCACCAGTACCACCACCAGCACATGACCCCAGAGAAAATCGTTCAGTATTGTCAGCACAGTGTCCCTCCCCGAAGGTCCCGAATGCGGACCGCGGCTAACTCAGCCGGTGATGCCGAGCACAAAAATCACCGCCAGCACCGGCGGTACCACGAAGCGGATCAGGAAGTGCCAGAGCGCAAAGCCGCCGTCGTTGAGGGAATGCAGCTCGTCGCGGCTAAAGGCGCGCCGCATACCCCAGCCGGCGAAGATGGCGATAAACAGCCCACCCAGCGGCAGCAGTATCTGGTTGGAGAAGAAATCCATGGTGTCGTTGAAATTCCGGTCACCAAAACGAATGCTGTCGAGAACGTTGTAGGAGAGGATGCTCAGTATGGACAGCACCGCGAGCGAGCCCACCACGATCAACGCGCTCTTGTGCCGGCTGACGCCAAAGCGCCCCTCCAGCCAGGCGTTGACACATTCGATCAGACCGACCATGGAGGTGATACCCGCCACCGCCAGCATGGTGAAGAACAGCACGCTGAACAGGTGGCCACCGGGCATCTGGGCAAAGGCCACAGGAAGCGTCTGGAAAATAAGGCCAGGGCCGGCCGCCGGATCCAGGCCGTTGCTAAATACCGCGGGGAAAATCACCAGCCCCGCCAGCACCGCCACCAGGGTGTCGGCGAACACGATGATGCAGACCGACTGGGTGATGGAGATGTTGCGCGGCAGATAGGAACCGTAGGTCATCATGCCGCCCATGGCCACGCCGATGGAGAAAAAAGCCTGGCCGATGGCGGCCAGCAGCGCGCCGGGGCCGATCTTGCTGAAATCGGGGGTGAACAGGTATTGCAAGGCGGCAGCGAAACCACCGGCAAAGACATTGTAGGCGGCCAGTCCCAGCAACAAGGCGAACATCAGTGGCATCATCACACTCACCGCCCGCTCAATACCGTTCTTCACTCCGGAAAATATGATAAAGCCGCTAATCGCCAGCCCCACCAGGGTCCACACCAGCATGCCCGTATTGTTGTTGAGCACCCCGGAGAACTCGGCGGCGGCGGCCGCGCCGTCGACGTCCACAAAGCCGGTAACGACGGCCTTGTACAGGTACCAGAGCACCCAGCCGACCACCACGGCGTAGACGATTTCAATGGTGTAGGCCGCCAGCAGGCCCATGCCACCCACCAGCGCCCAGTAGGGATTGCGGCCGCTTTCCACTGCCACATTGGCCATGGCCTCGGGCGGACTGCCCTGGCCGCGGCGTCCAATCAGCAGTTCCGCCATGAGAATCGGCACGCCGATGCCGAAGGCGCAGATCAGGTAGATGATGACGAAGGCGGCGCCACCGTTCTCGCCGGTGACATAGGGAAAGCGCCAGATATTGCCAAGGCCGACGGCAAAACCCACTGACGCCATGAGGAATGCAAATCGGGAGGACCAATGTGCTCCACCGGTTGCTGCCATAATATTCTCCAGACTGTTGTTATTGCGGCCCGCGAACAGACAACAGGCGCAGTCTACAACAAAAGGTCTGGCCTCTTCAGCGCGAATGTGCCGGTGGTGTTCAGAGGCTGCCGCTCAGTTGCAGGTGATAGGCGTTGCCGACGGGCTGGGCCATCAGTGACAATCCCTGCTGCAGCATCGGGTCCAGCGGCCGGTCGCCGCCGATGCGGATATCCAGGCGATAGTCCCGGCCAGCCAGGCTCACACGGCCTTCGGCAGCTACCGGTCCGGCCAGGGTCGTCACCTGTCCACTCAGGGCTGCATCTTCGTTCAGGGCTGTCCCGGCTGGCGCCGGGCCCACTTCCAGCACGTAGCTGCCCAGTGGCAGGCGACCGCGCGGTGCGTTCCACACGCCGTGCTCCAACACCAGCCGCCCCTCGGCGGCCACCGGCAAACCGTCGCGCACGCGCAGGTACCGGACCTGCAGGGAAAACTGGCCATCCACTGCCAGTGGTGCCACCTGGCGCAGCAGTGCGGCGCTGATCGTGGCGGAAACGTCCTCGAGGCCAATGTCCTTATCCCCGTGCAGTTGCACCCGCGCCGACAGATGCTGGCTGCCCCACTGGCTGTTCACGGTTACCACCGGGGAGAACATCGGCAACGACCAGGGATTTAACCACCACTCCACCCGGCCCAGCGCCACCGGCCCGGCGCTGGTCTGCAGCACTGCCCGGCTGGCCTGGCCGTGCCACACCGTGCCGCTGACCCCAGCCAGATAGAACGGCTGACCGGGTAGCAGCGCGGGCAACAGGCGCGCGGGAGCCTGTAGCATCAGGCACAACAACAACAGGCCGAGCAGCATGGCGATCGACGCCGTGCGGATCACGACGCTACTCCACCCTGCCCTACTCACCCTGGCCCAGCAGAACCGTTGCGTCGACCCGGCCGGCACTGCCGGTCTGGGTCATGGATACCTCACGTACCAGCAGTGACTGGCCGTACTCGATTTCGTGCAGCCAGCCCACCAGGGCACTGAAGTCGGCACCCTCGAAACGCACCTGTATCTCTCCGCGACTGTTGGGCTGCAGGCGACTGACCGCCAGGCCGGCGGCGGCAGTGGTCTGGTTGACCACGCTGGTGAGATTGCGTCGGGAGGGGCGGGCCCTGTCGCCCTCCCGCAAGGCGAGGATTTCCGACACCATGGCATCCACCCGTTGCAGGGAGACCGCAGTAGCAGTGTTGCGTTCGAACATCTGCTCGCGCCGGCTCTGGAGAGGCTGCCACAGCAGCATGTAGATGAGATACAGCACGAGGGCGATGGCCAGCACCAGCAGACTCACCTGTTCGCGGGCACTGAAGCGTTCCAGCCAGCGCATCATCCCCGGGCCTCCACTCGCAGTCGGGCGCGCACACCCTCGCCCTGGGCGCTGCTGCTCTCCATGGTGGCGCTCAGGCCGCCGGCATTGATGCCGGCACGCACCCGCTCCACGCTTTCATAGTCGCGGGCCACCAGGTTCATGCGCATATCGCCGCTGCGATCACTGTAATTGAGGCTGGCAAGACGGGTGCCGGGTTCGGCCACCAGTACCCGCCCTACCCGGTCCAGCAAGGGCACGAAACCACTGCCACCGCCGGTGCCACGCAGGGCGTCCAGCTGTCGCTGCAGCTGTTTCTCGGGGTCCACCACTGCACCCTGGGGGTAGGCCTGGCGGTAACTGGCCTCCCGCGCCGTGCGCAGCTCGAGGTTCTGCCGGGAAAGGGCGCGATAGTCCAGCCAGGTGGACAGTAACTGCAGGCAGAACACCGCCGCCAGCACCACCGCCACCAGGCGCCATTCACGCCACCAGCGCGCCAGCGGCAGGCGCGGGGCGAAGGCGCCCTGCAGCAGGTTGAGACCGGGCAGCGCATCCACCAGCAGCAGCGCACTGCACAGGTTGCCGCGCCGCCACTGACAACGAGCGCGCAGGGCCTCCGGCACCAGCGCCAGATCTGCGGCCTGGTCGGCGCCGTAGACCACCAGCGCACCGGGCTCCTGCCCGTCACCGCTTTCGGCTTCAGCCAGGGCGGCCTCCAGCAGCAAGGGCAATAGCTCGCGCTCACAGGCAAAGCCACCGCATTCACCGCTGCGCACCACTGCCCTCTCACCTTCCAGCAGCAGGCACCACTCGCCCTCGCGCCAGGGCAGCAGCAGGGCCTCGGGCAGCCACTGGGACAGCTGGCCGAAATCCGCCAGCTGCGCCTGCCAGTCCGCCATATCCTCCCGCCGGCACAGGCCCACTGCGTAGCGGTTGCCGAAGGGGGATGACAGCGGTGCAAAGGCGAAATGCAGCTCGTCGACATCCTCCGCCACCTGCTCCTCCAGGGTGAAGGGCAGTGCCTGGGCCAGGTGCTTTTTCTCGTCCGCCGGCACTTCCAGCGTCAGCAGGCGCAGTGCTGCCGAGGGCACGGCAAAGCACAGCCCCCAGCGCTGCGCGACGAGAGTATCGCGGAGGGACTGGCGGGCCGCATCGGTATCCAGGACCAGGGGCTGTTCTGCCGCCCCCGGGGGATAACAGTGCAGCCCACCATCGAGCAGCCGCAGTACGGCGATATTATGCAAGACCGGATCTCCAGGTTGCGTAACAGGTTGGGCAGGCCGGCAGACACACGGGCACTAGAGTTCTCCGCTGGAGCGCGCCCGGGATTCCACCCGCCGCTGGCTGCGGTGCAGCACACTGTACAAGTGCGAGCTGCGGCCGGCAACTTCCACTACCGCGCCGAGCAGGAACCAGGAGGAGCGCTCACCCAGCAGCATCTGTAACTGGCTGGTGCTACGGTCGCCGTACGTCCCCTGCTCGAGAAAGGCCGCCACACTGGTGAACCCCCCGCTGTCATCCCGCAGCGCCACCATGGCCTGGGCCTGTTGCGGAGTCAGCGGGGCGAGATCGTCGTCGGCGTTGAGGGTGCGCAGCAGTAATTCCGGCGCAGTATTGATATTCAGCGCACTGCCACCTTCCCGTGGCCACACGGTCACCCAGGGCGCCAGAGCCCGGTAGAGTGCCGGGGTCACATGGGCCACCGCCCGCAGTTCCGACACGCTGGCCAGGCGCCGGTTGGCGGCACGGTAAGCCGGCACCCGGGTAAAGTAGTATTCGTCTTCGGCACCGTTGAGTCGCGGCCGGGAATCGGAGTCCAGCCAGTCGCCCAGCGCCTCGGTGACGGCGATGGCCTCCTGCTGACTGAGCACCGGCTCCTCGAAACACTGCAGCAGGCGGATAAACTGGGCCTGGGCGGGAGTGAAGCGCGCGGCACCGCCCTCCTTCCCCTCCGGGTCGCTGTTGGCGCGACTGTCGTAAAGGTTGTTCAGATTGAAGCGCCCCTGCAGGTCCTCCAGGAAGAAGAATTGGCCGGCCGAGGCCGGGTCCGCTCGCAGACCACGCATGAAGCCGCCGCCATCCTCCAGAGGGAAGGGCGGGGTGGACATCGCCCAGACCTCGGTGAGGTCATCGCGCTGGCGCTCCCGGGTCTGGTCGAGATCGTAGTCCTTCACCAGCGCCAGGGCCGCCAGGTCTTCGGCCCCGCGCAAATGGGCGTAGCCCTGCTCGGCAAGAAAACTGTTGGCAGCACGCTGATAGAACAGTTCGAAGTCGGACTTCATCGCCACGATCAGCGCCGCGCAGGTGGCAAACACCAGCAGCGCGATGATCAGTGCGGCACCGCGCTGTTGCTGTCCCGTTGACCTGTTACAGCGGCGGCAGGACATACAGACGTCTCAGCTCCCCCCAGTCGTCCAGTTCCAGCACCACCTCCACCGCCACCGGTGGTGGCAGTACCTGGTCCGGCTGCGAGAGGTTGGCCACCCAGTTTTCCGGCCAGGCCCGGGTGTCCACTTCGGTACCGCGGCTGCCGGGATTGAGGTCGTCAATCTTGCCCAGGAACAACAGGCGCATGTCCATCACCCCATCCAGCAGGCGCACCCGCTGGGGCTCGGTGTCTGCGGCCCGGTCCAGCACCGGGTAGGACTCCCGCCACAAGCCGTCGTCCTCCAGCAGGTAGTTCACCCGCTGCAGGGCGCTGCGCGGGTGGTCGCCGGGGTTGTGCCAGCCGGCGCGGGTCATGCTGAGCACGAAGCGGGCGGCGGGGCCGCCCTGCAGCGCCAGCTCGACATCGCCAAATTCGTCGCGCACCGGGCGATTGGCAAACTGCCGCAGGTCGCGGGACAGGAACATCAGCGCCCGGTTCACCTCCCAGACCCGGTCGGCCTCGGCGCGACTGCGCTCCACCCCCTCCATCACCGCCCCGAGCCCGGCATAGGCCATGGCGGCAATAAAGGCGGAAATCGCCAGCGCGATCAGCACCTCGATCAGGGTGAAACCGGCCGCTGGACGTTCAGGAAGCGTCATTGTCACTCGCTCCGGCATTTTCTCCGGTACTTTCGCTACCACCTCCGGCACTACCCGTTCCCGCACTTTCCCCAGCGGCTTCCCCGGCGTTCTCCACCGCTGTTTCGATCTCCGTCGACATGAAGGCGGTGAGGGTGTAGAGGGCGCTGCCGCCGGTCACATCCGCGCCCTCGCGCACCTCGATCTCCACCCGCCGGAAGGACTGCATCGGTGTTTCACCGCTGAGAATGGACCAGGACCAGGTGCGCCCCGCCAGCTCGGTGTTGCCGCTGTCATTGCCATCGAGGAGGCTGCGCCGGGCCTGGCTGAGCAGGCGCAGTTCCGCCAGTTTGTTGGCGGCGACCAACTGCGCCAGGGACTTGTCGCGCAGGTATCCTGTGCCGTCCACCTGCTGGTGCAGGGCCATGACCAGCGCCGGCAACGCCAGCGCCACCACCGCCAGCGCCACCATGACCTCCACCAGGGTAAAGCCAGCCTGCCGCAACTCAATTCTCATCTTCAGCCTCGCCCGGGCGCCCCCGGGGCAGCAGCTCGCCACGACCGATGAGATCCCACTGCAGCCGCCACAGCAGCTCACGGCCCTCGCGCCGCAGCACGTCGATCTCCCCCGGGGTAACCTCCCCACTGGCATGGAACACAATCTGGGGGGCGGCGGTATCGGGCTCGGTCTCGGAAAAGAAATCGCTTTCATTGCGCCCTTCCATGCGCAGGACCAGCTCGATATCCACCGGCAGGTTCTGGTCGCCAAACAGCGCGGCGCCGCTCTCCGGCAAGCGCCATCCTTCCTCCCGCAGCTCGCGCCAGCCGTAGCGGTAGCGCAACTCCCCATCCACGTCGACCCGCTGCAGCAGCAGGCCGAAGTCGCGGCCACTCATCTGCGCCTCGTCGGTGGCGAAGGTGTTGGTATCGAGCAGGGTATTCAGGCGCGCTTCCAGTTGCCGGCCACCAGAGCCGGGACCGACATTCAGGCTGGCCAGCGAAGTCAGCAGCACAATGACAAACAGCGCCACCAGCAGCTCCAGCAGGCTGAAACCTCGCTGGCGCGGGCGGCGCACCACCTACTCCTCGGCCTTCCAGTTGCCGATATCGGTATTCTGGCCCTCGCCACCGGACAGGCCATCGGCACCCAGGGAATAGATATCCACTTCGCCGTGCTCGCCGGGGCTCAGGTAGAGGTAGGGCCGGCCCCAGGGATCCTCGGGCACTTCCGCCAGGTAGCCGCCTTCCTTGAAATTGCGGGGCTCCGGGGCCAGCGTGCTGGCGCTCACCAGCGCCACCAGGCCCTGCTCGGTGCTGGGGTAGACGTAGTTGTCAAGACGGTAGATCTTGAGTGCAGTCTCCATGGCCTTGAAGTCGGCATAGACCTTCTGCACCCGCGCCTCGTCGGCGCGGTTGAGCACGGTGGGCGCCACCACGCTGATCAGCAGGCCCATGATCACCAGCACTACCAGGATCTCCACCAGGGAGAAGCCGCGCTCAGCGGCTGTGTTCAATCGAGTGTTCATTGTCTCATCTCACGCTTGCAGAGTTGTCTCACCATCGAATGGCAATGAATCAAGGCCAACAGCAACTGTGTCAGGTGCATTCTACCCGGCCCCTGCCTCTGATCTGGCGGGCCGAGACTCGCC
>JBKDZQ010000687.1:0-1671 GCA_047971325.1 Parahaliea sp. | reverse complement strand
CGCAGCAGGGTGCGCTCGATCGGATCCAGTTCCTCCAGGCGGCGGTCGAGCAGGGGCGCAAAGGCGGCTTCCAGGGTGTCCACCCGCGCCGGCACCTCGTGCAGCAGGGCGTGGAAGTAGTCGCCGTCGACATGACTGAAGTCGTAGTCGCTGCGAAATTCCGCCTCGATCACATTCAGCGGGGCCTCCGCCATGTGCCACTGGTAGAGGGCCTGCACCCCGTAGTGCCGCGCCTTGCGGCGCTGGGCCGCCAGGGTATTGGTCTGGGTCTTGCTCATGGGGAACCGGCGCCTAGTCCAGCTGGTTCAGCAGGCTGACCATTTCCAGCGCCGACAGGGCCGCCTCGGCCCCCTTGTTGCCAGCCTTGGTGCCGGCACGCTCCACCGCCTGCTCGATGGTATCCACGGTGAGCACCCCGAAGGCCACCGGCACGCCGCATTCCATACTCACCTGGGCCAGGCCCTTGGTGCACTCGCCGGCAACGTACTCGAAGTGAGGGGTGCCACCACGAATCACCGCACCCAGGGCGATGATGGCGTCATATTTGCCAGATTTGGCAACTTTCTGGCATACCAGCGGGATTTCAAAGGCACCCGGCGCCCGCACCACGGTCAGCTGCTTTTCCTCCACCCCGTGACGGCGCAGGGCGTCGATGGCACCCTCCACCAGGTGTTCCACCACGAAGCTGTTCCAGCGGCCAACCACCAGTGCGTAATTGCCTTTGGTGTGGGTGAAATCGCCTTCGACGGTTTTGATATTGGGCATGAGGTGAATCCTGTTTGCGTTGATCGGGCGGGGCCTGCCGGCCCGCTTGGGCTGGTGTTTCGCCGGGGGGTCAGCCGGGTTCGATAAAGTCCAGCACTTCCAGGTCGAAACCGGACAGCGCATTGTACTTGATCGGCGCACCCATCAGGTGGATTTTGCCGACCCCGAGGTCTTTGAGTATCTGCGAGCCCAGGCCGACCGTGGTGTAGGTATCCTGCCCCGGCGAGGGCACCGGCTCCTGCCCCAGTGCCATATCGATACTGGCCAGCAGCTGTTCATCGCTCTCGTTTCGGGACAACAGCACGATGACCCCCCGCTCCTCCCGGGCAACATATTCCAGGCAGCGCGCCAGGCTCCAGCTGGCACCGCCGGGCAGTTCGGTCATCAGCAGGTCGCGCAGGGCCGATGTCACGTGCACCCGCACGGGAGTTGGCTGGTCCGGGCGGATCTCGCCCCGGCTCAGGGCCAGGTGGACGTCCCCCACGGTCTGGTCGCGGTAGACAGTCAGGCGGAACTGGCCGTGGGCGGTTTCAATACCGCCCTCGCGAACCCGGCGGATGGTGCGCTCGTGGTTGAGGCGGAAGTGGATGAGGTCGGCCACGGTGCCGATTTTCAGCTGGTGCTTGCGGGCGAAAGCCTCCAGCGCCGGGCCATCGGCCAGTTCCCCGTCCGGGGTGAGGATGTCGGTGATCACCGCCGCCGGCAACAGCCCCGCCAGGCGGGCGTAGTCGGAGGCGGCCTCGGTGTGGCCGGCGCGCATCAGCACACCCCCGGGCATCGCGGTCAGCGGAAAGATATGCCCGGGCTGCACGATATCCGTCGGCACCGCGTGGGGTGCCACCGCCGCCTGCACGGTGCGGGCGCGGTCGGCGGCGGAAATGCCGGTGTCGATGCCCGTCGCGGCCT
>JBKDZQ010000686.1:0-2528 GCA_047971325.1 Parahaliea sp. | reverse complement strand
TACAAGCCTGGCAGGTGCCCTGCATTATGCCCAAGGGGAAGGGGCCACGCTATCATGACCGCCCCTGGCCACCTGCCAGATTCGCCCGCTATGCCGCAACACCACTTTCAACCCCGGCCAGCATGTCCAGCGCCTCGTCGCACCAGGCCAGGAACTGCTCGCCGTGACGGATGCCGGCCAACAGCGCCAGGTAGACTCCCTTGCGCCGCAGGGGCAGCGCCGCCGGCCTGTCGTAATGGCGGCGGCGAATCTTCTCGTAGAGATAGAGCCGCGCCATCATCTCCTGGCGGCGGCGGCTGATCTCCGCCGCCAGGTGGCCGACATTGCCGGCGCCGAGGTTGTAGAGCTTGACCCACAGGTCGTCCTTGGCCTCCTGCACCCGGCCTGGTTCCCACACCCACTGTGCCAGCGCCGCGCGCCCGGCGGCGGTCAGGCGGTGCAGCATTTTGTCCGGTCGGCCGCGCTGGGCGACTTGCTCCCGTTCCAGGTAGCCCTTGTCCACCAGCTTGCGCAGCTCCTGGTAGATCTGCTGGTGACTGGCGTGCCAGAACAGTCCCAGGGAGACATCGAAGGCCTTGGCCAGTTCGTAGCCGGACATCTCGTCTTCGATCAGGGCGGTCATGATGGCGTGGGAGAGAGCCATGGCGATCCTTGCGCGCAGGGGGTCGGCCAAGGGTAACCCGAAGCACGCTTATATACAAAAAATTGCATATAGAATTTTTATGCAATAAATTGCATAAAAATCGGTCAGGCTGCCCATCCACCGACCCGAGCGCGATGAATTTCGGTTCCGGTGGCAACAGCGCAGCCACAGCCTGCTCAGGCCAGCAGGCTGCGATAGAGCATGCGGCCCGACATCAGCAGGAGAAAGCCGCCGAAGGCCAGCGACAACTGGCGCTGGCTCAGGCGGTGGGCCAGGCGGGCGCCCAGCGGCGCGGTGAGCACGGTCATCGGCGCGATCAGGCACAGCCCCACCAGGCTGACATAGCCCAGGTTGCCCTCTGGCAGTCGCGGATCGCCCCAGCCGGCGGCAATGAAGGTGATAGTGCCCGGCAGGCTGATCAACAGGCCGAACAGGGCCGAGGTACCAACGGCGCGGTGCAGCGGCACACTCATCACGGTGAGGGTGGGCACACTCAGGCTGCCACCGCCGATGCCCATCATGCAGGACAGGCCGCCGATGGCCAGCGGCGGCAATTTGCCCAGCAATCCTCCGGGCACGTGGTCGCTCAGGCACAGGTTGTCCGTCGGCAGCAGCATTTTCAGGGCCACCAGCATGGCGACCACGGCGAAAATCAGCGAAAGTGCGCTGCTGTCCATACGGCTCGCCAGCAGGGTGCCGGCGACCGAACCGATCAGTATCGCCAGCGCCCAGCTGCGCACCAGATCCACATCCACCGAGCCGCGCTGGTAATGGGCGCGGGCCGAGGACAGGGAGGTCAGTACGATGGTGGCCAGGGAGGTGGCCACGGCGATGTGCATGCGGATGCTGGCATCCACGCCGACAAACTCCAGGGCGATATCCAGCACCGGCACGATGATCATGCCGCCGCCCACGCCCAGCAGCCCGGCCATGACGCCCGCCGCGGCGCCGGTCCCCAGCATGCCCAGACCGAGATACAACCACGCTTCCATACAACCTCCCTAGCGCCAGGTTAAGCGCAACCGATCCGGCGCGCTACACACCCTGCTCCACCAGCCACTGCTCCACCACTTCCTCCAGCACGGCAATGGGCAGGGAACCATTGCCCAGCACCACATCGTGAAACTGCCGCAGGTCGAAGCGCTCGCCCAGGCGCTGTTGGGCGCGCGCGCGCAGTTCCCGCAGTTTCAGTTCACCCACTTTAGAGGCCCGGGCCTGGCCCGGCCAGGTGATGTAGCGGTCGATTTCCGCGGTGGCGTCGTGAATGCTCAGGGCCGTGTTGGCCACCAGGTAGTCGATGGCGCGCTGGCGGCTCCAGCCGAAGGCGTGCAGGCCGGTGTCGACCACCAGGCGGCAGGCCCGCCACATTTCGTAGGTGAGTCGTCCAAAGTTGCTGTAGGGATCGCTGTAGAGTCCCACCTCCAGCCCCAGGCGCTCACTGTACAGGCCCCAGCCCTCGGTGAAGGCGCTGTGGTTGAGGAAGCGGCGGAAGACGGGGATATCGGCTTCCTGGGCGATGGCGTTCTGCAGGTGGTGCCCGGGCACGGATTCGTGCAGGGTCAGCGCTTCCATCGCGTACAGGGGGCGGCTGTCGAGTTTGGAGGTATTGACGAAGTAGGTTCCGGGGGTGCGCCCGTCGCCCGGCGCGGGCACGTAATAGGCACTGGTGGTGAGTTCAGCGATGGAGGCCGGCACCGGTTTTATGTCGAAAGTGTTGCGCGGCAAGGTGGCGAACAGGCGCGGCAACTGGCCGTCCATGCGCTTGGCGATACGCGCGACTTTCTCCAACAGGTCCTCGGCGGTCCGGGTGTAGAAACGCGGATTAACCCGCAGGAATTCGATGAAGTCCTGGAAGCCGCCGTCGTAGTTGACACTCTCGATGACC
>JBKDZQ010000685.1:0-5837 GCA_047971325.1 Parahaliea sp. | reverse complement strand
ATTGCGAGGTGTCTCCACGCACGCTTGCCGCGTAGACCGCCAGTTCGTCGAGTCGAACCATGATAAGCGGCGCATAGGCCGCGCCACCGCGTTCGAACTCCATCAAATACTTGGCCACTGTCCAGCCCTGGTTTATCTCACCCACCACATTGGCCCGCGGTACCCGTACTTCATTGAAAAAAATCACGTTCTGAATATGCTCACCGGTGGGTGAGATAATCGCCTGCACCTCGATGCAGGGCGTGTTCATATCAATCAGCAGGAAAGTGATGCCCTGCTGCGGTTTTGCCATTCGGGCGGTACGCACCAGGCAAAAGATCCAGTTTGCCTCGCTGGCATGTGTCGTCCAGATTTTCGAGCCATTGCAAACGAAGCTGTCGCCGTCCTCCCTGGCTGACATTTGCAGTGCTGCCAGGTCCGAACCGGCGCCGGGTTCGGAGTAGCCCTGGCACCAAAAATGCTCCCCGGAAAGCATTCTGGGCAGGTAGTATGCCTTCTGTTCGGGCGTACCGTGCCCGATCAGTGCCGGCCCACACATCTGGATACCCATGGGTGACACCGGAGGTGCACCCGCCCTTGCAAGTTCGACATTGAAGATGTAGTGCTGGGTTACCGACCAGTCACAGCCACCGTATTCAACAGGCCAGGAGGGAGCTATCCAGCCCTGTTCCCCGAGTATGCACTGCCAGCGCATGGCGGCTTGGTGATCCGCGTAGACACTGGTCATCAGCTTGCCGGCGCGCTTCAAGTCGGGTGTCAGGCGGTTTGCCAGAAAGTTGTGAACGTTTTGCTGAAATTTCAGATCTTCAGTAGACCAGTCAATGTGCATAACGGTATTCCAGAGTGGTTCTCGCAGGGCCGGGAGCCTATCGTTGGCTACAGTAGGTCGGCTACAGTAGGTCAGCTACAGTAGGGTGTTGCCATCGCCGGTGTTTGTTCTTGTCCAATATAAACTATAAATATTAGTTATACAAAGGCGTATGCGTAGTGACTCGAAAGGGCCTGCCAAAAGATCTGTCGAAGAAATCGGGTTGAAGCCTGAACCTGCCAGCATGACTGCTTGCGCGCGCGTGTCTGCTGTGTTTAGATATAATCTAATATAAGTAGATAAGTGGTTTCGTCAACCCCAACACTATCCTACTGAACTCTTCATTGAGCCGATGGGAAATACTATGAATGCCCCCCTGAGCGAAAAGCCAGCACATGTCAGTAAAGATGCCGTGTTTGATTTCAATTTCTACGGAGATGAGCTGTTTGGCGAAAAACTTCATGAAAGCCTTGAAAAGCTGCACGAACGGGCACCTGATGTGTTCTGGACGCCGCGTAATGGCGGTCACTGGGTGGTAACCCGCTTTGCGCAGATTGCTGAAGTTGTACTGGACACTGAGAACTTCTCTGCCCGGGAGCAGCAAATACCACGCCTGAAAAATCCTCCAACCTTCATTCCGCTCAGTCTTGACCCACCTGATAATGTTCCGTACCGGCAGGCCCTGATGCCGGTTTTTGCACCCAAGTCGATCAGGATCATGGAAGATAAGATTCGCTTCTGGGCGCGACATATACTGGATGGTGTCATGAATCGCGGTGAATGTGATTTCATTCGCGACGTTTCCGAGCCCTTTCCCATCAGCATCTTCATGGAATTGATGGGGATGGATGTCGAGAGACTGCGGGAGTTCAGGGATCTGGCCGAGTACTTCTTTGCCGTGCAGAACCAGCCCGCGGAGTTCGAGCGGGTGTCTGGTGAAATCGTGGGCCTGATGACCGAGTATATCGAGCAGAAGCGTAGCAGCCCTGACGAAGGGCTTATCAGTCACCTGGTGCACACAGACGTGGGTGGTCGCAAGCTTCGCCTGGACGAACTGCAGAACATGTGTTTCCTGCTTTGTCTGGGAGGCATGCATACCGTCACCAATCTGACAGGCTTTGCCTACCAGCACCTGGCCACTCAGCCTGCGTTGCAGCAGCGTCTGGTGGAGGATGCCACCCTGATTCCGGCCTTTGTCGAAGAGAGTGTGCGCATGTTCGGTGTGATTCATACGCCCCGCATCGTTGCCCGGGATTGCGAAAAATTCGGCATGGAGTTTCGTGCCGGGGAAATGGTGCTGTGTATGCTGCCACTGGCAGGTCGGGATGAGCGGGTTACGGAACATCCAGGTGTTTTCAATATTGACCGACCCAAGCACGATCACCTGACCTTCTCCCGTGGCCCTCACCTGTGCATCGGACATTTTCTCGCCCGTACGGAAATTCGCATCCTGACCGAGGAGTGGCTCAAGCGTATTCCGCGCTTTGCGTTAAAACCCGGCCCGAGTCCGGTCTACACCCTGAGCACTGGCAACGGCCTGAAAGCCTTGCCGCTGGTGTGGGATACCTGAGCCGATAGCACCGTGCATCTGCGTATATCGTCGGCTGATCGTGCATTTCAGGAAGAAGCGAGGGACTTCTTCCAGCACAGTTATCCCCGCGATATTATTGACAAACCTGCCAGCGGACACAGGGCTATTTCGAGCCTGGTGCCGGGTCGGATCTTGCCAGTGTGGAGTTCAGTGCTCGGCGCCAGGGCGATCACTATCTGCTCAAGGGCACGAAGATCTGGACTAACCTCGCCCAGTGGGCGGACTGAAGTTCAGAAGAATATCGCCTGGCGATCTCTTGCGAAGACACGATGGAAGCAGGACCGATGCCATAGCCCACTTGACGCGTCGATACGGGCAACTTTTCATTTGGGCAAGGATTCCCAGATATTGTCTCTCCAAGCATAAATCTAATATCATTAAATATAGTATGAGCTGTATCACAGTCCGGCATCCCGGGAGGAGCGATAATGCATAATAGAGACAGCGTCTACATCAATGGTGAATGGCGCGCTCCCCAGGTGAAACGCTTCATCGACGTCATCAATCCGGCTACTGGCGAGATCATCGGCAGGGCGCCAGACTGTAGCGACGCCGATGTGGATGCAGCGGTGAAGTCCGCTCGTTTCGCCTTCGACAGTTGTACATGGTCCGCGCGACCGCTGGCCGAGCGGGTGGTGATACTCGGCAAGGCGCTGTCGCTGCTGGAGTCCCGCTTGGACGATATTGCGCCGCTGGTTACCCGCGAGATGGGTTGCCCGATCACTTTTTCCAAAATGATCTGTTCCGACGCCGTTGCGACGGGGCGCTATTTTCTCGAGGAGGCCGAGCGGCTGCCACTGTGCGAAGTGCGCCAAGGTAGGCAACTGGCCTCCGTGGTCAGGGAGCCGGTTGGGGTGGTCGCGTCGATATGCGCCTGGAACGGCCCTTTCGCAATGGCTGTCGGCAAACTGGTCCCCCCCCTGGCGATGGGTTGTTCGGTGATATTCAAGCCCGCTCCCGAGACCCCGCTGGACGCCTATTTCATCGCCGAGGCCCTGGCGCAGGCGGGATTGCCGCGGGGGGTGTTCAACCTCGTGACCGGTGGTCGTGACACGGGGCGGGCGCTGGTGACTCACGCCGGTGTCGACAAGGTCAGTTTTACCGGTTCCAGTGCGGCCGGAAGCGAAATAGGCGCGGAGTGCGGCCGGAGCTTCAAACGCATGCAGCTGGAACTCGGTGGCAAATCAGCTGCTATCGTTGCCGAAGATGCGGACATGGCGACGACGATGGAAGGGCTGGCAACGGGTGGCTTCTTCAACAGTGGACAGGTCTGTGCGGCCTTCAGTCGGGTTCTCATACCGCGGGTGCGTTATGAGGAGTTCACCGAAGCCCTGTGCGCCACTGCCCGGTCCTTTGTTATCGGTGATCCGATGTTACCGGGTACCACGCTGGGGCCTCTTGTCTCAGTACGCCAGCGAGAGCGCGTTGAGCGCTATATCGCCAGGGGAGTGGAAGAGGGCGCGACGCTGCTGGCGGGAGGGCGGCGCCCTCCGGGCCTGGACACCGGAGCCTATATCGAGCCAACGGTATTCGGGGATGTCGACAACACCATGACCATTGCGCGGGAGGAAATTTTCGGCCCTGTAGTGTCCGTTATTCCCT
The DNA here is from genome assembly GCA_047971325.1 of Parahaliea sp. Lineage (GTDB taxonomy): Bacteria > Pseudomonadota > Gammaproteobacteria > Pseudomonadales > Halieaceae > Parahaliea. The sequence continues at coordinate 1,836 of JBKDZQ010000685.1, read as the reverse complement.
ACGATACCCTCGACGAGGCCATTGCCATTGCGAATGATTCCGAGTACGGGCTACACGGTGGTGTGTTTACGAGCAGCGAGGAGGTGGCCTACGAGGTGGTTTCCAGAATTCGTACTGGAACCATCAGTGTTAACAAATTTGCCTACAACACCGAGGCCCCCTTCGGTGGGGTCAAATGTTCCGGGGTTGGTCGGGACACCGGCCGTGAGGCCCTGGAGTCCTATCTGGAGCTGAAAACGATCAACATTACACCCTCGATGCTCCACTTCTATCAGGCCTGATGCATCCTGGGTTCCGGATGATTTAAATCTAATCATCACTGCCGCCAGTTTCAAAGGAGAAAATCGTGTCCCAGGTTCTTGTTGATGTCTTTGATTGGTGGGCGACCGAACACTGCGATGGTATCGCCCTGGTGGAACAAAGTGACGCGGTCACCTACGCTGAATTGAAGGCTTGGTCGAGTGCAGTGAGTGAATGGCTGCTGCAGCAAGGACTGGAGTGTGGTAACCGGGTGACAGTACTGGCTGCCAACTCGCTGGAATGGGTGATCATGAGCCAGGCTGTCCTGCGAGCCGGTGGGCTACTTGCACCGATTAATCCTCGCTTCACCCAGAGTGAAGTGGACTACATGATCAAGCGTTACTCTTCGCGCTTTATTTTTTACGATGAGGAAAGACAGACCCTGGCCCAGAGTCTCGCCGAAAATAATGACTTTGCCACGGCCGTCAGCCTGGAGAAGGTTCGCGAAATACGTGGCGATGGCGGTGACTGGCCGGCCACCGCGCGCCGTCGGCAATATCTGGAAAGCGACGGTGAGGTGGTCATTATTCCGACGAGCGGCTCAACCTCCCGACCAAAGGGTGTGGTCTATTCCAATCGCACTATCCTTGACTATTGTAGCCAGTTTGCGCTGGCGGAGGCCCACGCCACTAATCACCCCGGGGTGATGGTGGTGGCACCTTTGTGTACATCGGCCGGCTATGTGGTTATGACCCAGCATCTGGTCTACGGTGGAACGGTCTATATCGCCAATGCCTTCAATCCGGAGTTCGTGGTGGAAAAAATCCACGAGGGCGCTATTACCAGCATCATGGGTGTGCCGTATTTCTGGGAGCAGATGGCCACAGTGGAGGCTTTCGCCGGTGCGGACATGAGCGGCCTGCGTACCGCACTGGTGGGTGGTTCCCGCTGTTCCGACGAATTGCTCAAGACCTGGCTTGGCAAGGGTGTGCTGATACGCCAGTTATACGGCCAGACCGAGTGTGGTGGTCAGGGTACCATCAACACCGTGGCCGCTGCACTGGATCATCCGGAAAAGTGTGGTCGAGGACATATTTTTACCCGCATCGCCGTGATCAATCCTGAAGGAGAGTTCTGCAAGCCGGGAGAGCCTGGCGAAATCGTCATCAAGGGACCGGGGAACATGGTGCGCTACTGGGACGACCCGGAAGAAACGGCCAAGGTACTAAAAGACGGCTGGTTGCATACCGGCGATCTGGGCGTTCTGGATGAAGACGGTCTGCTGACCTATCTTGACCGGCTCAAGGACATCATCATCTCCGGGGGTATGAACATCTCGGCAGCAGAACTTGAAAGGGTGATCAGTGAATACCCCGGCATCGAGGAGGTGGCTGTTATCGCAGTGCCGGATGAGCGTTTTGGAGAAACGCCTATGGCGATTATTCACAGCAGGGATGATATCGATGAGTCGATCCTGTATGCGCACTGCAAGGCTGAACTCAGCTCGTTCAAATTACCCAAGTATTTTCTACAGTCTTCCGAGCCGCTTCCCAGGCTGGCGACACAGAAAATCTCAAAGCCCAGTCTGAGAGAGAT
>JBKDZQ010000684.1:0-2075 GCA_047971325.1 Parahaliea sp. | reverse complement strand
GAGCTGGCGCACATTGCCCGGCCAGCCATAGGTGCGGACGTGCTCGAGCCCCTCTTCGGAAAAACACAATTCCGTCTCGTGGCGGGCATTGAGCTCATTGAGAAAGATCTGGGCGAGGCCGGCGATATCGGCGCCCCGTTCGCGCAGCGGCGGCAGATAGACAGGAAACTGCGCCAGGCGATAGTAGAGGTCCTCCCGCAGCTGTCCCTGGGCGACCGCCTCTTCCGGCGAACGGTTGGTGGCGGATATCACCCGCACGTCGAGCTTGAACTCGGTCTCCGCCCCCACCCGACGCAACATACGAGTTTCCAGTACCCGCAGCAGCTTGGCCTGCAGCTCGAAGTCCATCTCGGTAATCTCATCAAGTACCAGGGTGCCGCCATCAGCCTGCTCGAAGAAACCGCGGTGGCGGCGCTCGGCACCGCTGAAACTGCCCTTCTCGTGACCGAACAGTTCACTCTCCATGAGATTTTCTGCCACCGCTGCACAATTGAAGGCAATCAGTGGTCCCTCGCTGCGCGAGGACAGGTGGTGCACCGTGCGTGCCACCAGCTCCTTGCCGGTACCGCTTTCACCGACCACCAGCAGGCTGGCCTCGGTCTCGGCGACTTTGCGCAGCTGCCGGTAGAGCTTGCGCATGGAGCGGGAGGAACCGCGTAGAAAACCAAACTGGTCCAGGGTGCAGACTGTGCTTTGCTGGGCGCATTCGGCCTCCGCTGCGGCGCCGCACTCCTGTGCAATATCAGCCAGCAGGGTACTGATATACTGCTCGTCTATGGGTTTGCAGCAAAAATAGGCCGCGCCACGACGAACGGCCTCGTCGGCGCGCGGCGGTTCATCCCGGTCACCCATCACCACAATGTCGGTGGCGCTGAGCCAGCGGGAGCGCAGCAGTTCCAGGCCGTCCTCGCCCCCCGGCAGATCGAGGGCAAGGAACAGCACGTCCACCGGCTGCTGCGCCAGCACCTCCCGCGCTGCTGCAAGCGAGTGGAGGCATTGGCTGTCAAAACCGGCGTCGCGAGCCAGGGCAGAGAGAGAATCAGCGTGGCCGGTATCACCGTCCACAATCAGACAGTAGGCTGTCAAAGTCGTCATTCCTCGCCAATCAGGGCGCTGCACGCACACAGCGCCGCAGGTGCCGTACGTATAAGCGATATAACCCTCGATGGCGGTTTCGTCAGCAACAATGCACAGACCCCGCCATACTTGCCGGCAGGGGTGCTGACATCTGCTCCAACAGAGGGTCGTGTGTTACTGCCCCGGGTATTGGGGGTTCTGGTACTGCCACCCCGGGTTTTGCTGGCCCGGGTACTGTTGGCCTGGATTCTGCTGGCCCGGGTATTGCGGATTCTGATATTGCTGCCCCTGGGCCGGCATGCCGGCATGGGGGTTCGTGGTTGGCAGCCCCGCCATTTTCCAGGCCTCCACCCCGCCGCGGTACCACAGCACATTCTTGTAACCCAGCTTGATGGCCCGCAGGGAGGCGTTGTAGGACATCCAGCACTGGGTCGACAGGCAGTAGAACACCAGCGGCATGTCCTTGGAACCCTGGGTGACCTGCTGCAGGTAGGCGCCGAACTGGGACTGGGTCTGGTCGTTGAAACTGCCGGGCTGGTGGGCGGCGATCGCATTCTGGGCACCGGGCAACACCTCCTGCCCGCCCAGCACATCGAAGATCAGGTAGGGTGTGCGGCCGCTCTGCACCAGCTCCACCAGCCCTTTGGTGGTAATGACCTGCCCGCCGGGAATACTGGCGGGTGTCGGACCGTGCATGGCGCCGCTGTGCAGGGTCGAGGTCGGCTGTACGCCGTAGTCCTGGCGCTCCATCTGCACCAGCTGTTCCAGGTTGTTACCCCATTGCTGCCCCTGCTGATTGTAACCCGGCTGGTTGTAGGGCTGTTGCTGATTCGGTTGCTGGCCGGACGGTGGGTAATTGGGCTGTTGCGTATAAGGCTGCTGGGGATACTGACCCTGTTGCTGCGGGTAGGCCTGCTGGGGATACTGGCCCTGCTGCTGCGGGTAGGCCTGCTGGGGATACTGGCCCTGCTGCTGCGGGTAGGCCTGCTGGGGATACT
>JBKDZQ010000683.1:0-1649 GCA_047971325.1 Parahaliea sp. | reverse complement strand
CTCTCCAGACAGTGGTCATGGGGGGAAGCATTCCGGTATAATGCGCGCGGCTCGAATCCGGGTGTCCGTTTTGCCTGAAGTAGGGGGCAAATATCGCTGCTGGCGTGGGGTAGTCACGGCGGCAGCGGTGAGTCGGGTCTCCAGTCGCATTACTTTAAGCTCTCAATCCGCAGGCAGATCGTATGATCAAGATCAAACGGGGCCTGGATATCCCTATACAGGGTGCGCCCCAGCAAACCATTAATGATGCCTCTCCTGTTCGCGCTGTCGCACTGGTTGGTTTCGATTACATCGGAATGAAACCCACCATGGAAGTGGCCGTGGGCGATACGGTGCAGGCCGGGCAGCTGCTGTTTGCCGACAAGAAAACGCCGGGCGTGCGCTACACCGCCCCCGCCGGTGGTACCGTATCGGCCATCAACCGCGGTGCCCGCCGGGTGCTGCAATCGGTGGTAATCGATGTCGCCGACAGCGAAACCTTTGCCAGCTTCCCCACCCACGACGCCGCCGCCGCCCGCGCCCTGAGCGCCGCGGCGCTGCGTGAACAACTGGTGAACAGCGGGCTTTGGACCGCCTTGCGGACCCGGCCCCTGAGCAAGGTACCCGCACCCGACAGCGAAGCGGCTGCCCTGTTCGTCACCGCCATCGACACCCATCCGCTGGCCGCGGACCCGGCGGTGGTGATCGCCGCCGAGGCGGATGCCTTCGCCCTCGGACTCGACCTGCTGGCCAGGCTCACCGCGGGCAAACTGCATCTGTGCAAGGCCGCGGGCGCTGATATTCCCGCTGGCAGCGCCGGCAATATTGCAGTCAGTGAATTCTCCGGCCCGCACCCGGCGGGTCTGGTGGGCACCCACATCCATCTGCTGCGCGGCGGCGCCACCTTGGGAAACCCGGTGTGGACCATCGGCTACCAGGATGTCATCGCCCTCGGCCGCACCTTCCTCGACGGCAGGTTGTACACCGGTCGCGTGGTTGCCCTGGGCGGCCCGCAGGTGGAGCAGCCGCGCCTGTTGCGCACCCGGCTGGGGGCCGACCTCCAGGCTCTGTGCGCCGGCCAGCTCAAGGCGGGGGAAAACCGCATCATCTCCGGCTCGGTGCTCGGGGGGCGGGGCACCCGCGCGTCCACCGCCTATCTTGGTCGCTACCACAGCCAGGTATCGGTGTTGCTGGAAGGGCGCCAGCGCGAGTTCCTGCGCTATCTGTCCCCCGGTACCCAGCGCCACTCGGCACTGGCGATCTATCTGAGCAGCCTGTTTGGCAGCAAGCCCCTGCCGATGACCACCAACACCAACGGCAGCGAGCGCGCCATGGTGCCGGTGGGCACCTACGAGCGGGTCATGCCGCTGGATATCCTGCCCACCCAGCTGCTGCGCGCGCTGATCGTGGGCGACACCGAGACCGCCCAGGCCCTGGGCTGTCTTGATCTCGACGAGGAAGACCTCGCCCTGTGCACCTACGTGTGTCCCGGCAAGTATGAGTATGGCCCCATCCTCAGGGACAACCTGACGCGTATCGAGAAGGAGGGTTAAGACGTGGGACTGCGCAAGATTCTGGACAACCTGGAACACCACTTCCAGGACGGAGGCCGCTTTCAGAAATGGTACGCCCTGTTCGAGGCGGTGGACACCATCCTCTATTCTCCCGGC
>JBKDZQ010000682.1:0-1512 GCA_047971325.1 Parahaliea sp. | reverse complement strand
CAGGCTGTGATCGGCCTTGATGGTCAGGTACAGCGGTTTATCGGGTTTGGGCTGGGGTTCCGCGGTGGCGGCGGGCAGGTCCACTTTTATGTCGACGGTGGCCAGTGGCGCGGCCACCATGAAGATAATCAGCAGCACCAGCATGACATCGATGAAGGGGGTGACGTTGATCTCGTGGTTTTCCACCAGTTCGTCATCGTGCTGCATCCTTGCGCCCATGCTTCAGCCCTCCCCGACGGCCTTGAGGCCACTGACCGTGTGATGGCTCAGATCGCGGGACACCAGCCGCAGGACGGCCGCCGAGGTATCGCCCAGCAGGGCCCTGTAAGCCCCGATCTGGCGGGCGAAATGGTTGTAGATCACCACCGCTGGAATGGCGGCCACCAGGCCCAGGGCGGTGGCCAGCAGGGCCTCGGCAATTCCCGGTGCCACCACCGCCAGGTTGGTGGTTTGTGCTTTTGAGATGCCGATAAAGCTGTTCATGATGCCCCACACGGTGCCAAACAGTCCGATAAAGGGTGCGGTGGCGCCGATAGTGGCGAGGATGCTGGTGCCTTTGGTGATGTTCCTGCCACTGGCGGCTTCCAGGCGCTCCAGGCTGGAGGCGATCCGCTCCTTTACGCCCTCTGTGTCCGCCAGGGTGTTGGCGGACAAGTGCAGTTCCCTGGCGGCGGCACCGGTCAGTTCGGCAGCGCCCTTGCCCTCGTCCAGGGCTTGATGGGCGGCTTTCAGGCTGTGCGCGTCCGACACCACCGCCAGGGTTTGCCGCTGTCGCCTCACCAGTACCCGCAGCTCCCGGGTCTTGGCCACCAGCACGGTCCAGGTGGCGATGGAAGCCAGTACCAGGCCCATCATGACGGCCTTGACGACCCAGTCGGCCTGCATGAACATGCCCCAGGGACTCAGGTCGTGGGGTAATAGCGGGCCGGCGCCAATCGCCTCCCTGGGGTTTTCTTTGGCTTTTGCGGCGGTCTCTTCTGACTGGCTGTCTTGTGCACGGTCTTGCGCACTTTGCGCCTCCCGGCGGTCGGCGGTCGCGTCCTCAATGGTCATAACACCTGCCTCATCCACGGAGATGGATACCGGGTTATCTCCTGCCTCGATCGTGACCGATGAAGTCACGGTCTCATCCCTTGTACCCTCCGCCTGAGAGGCTTGTTGCGCCAGTGTATCCAGCGAAAACATCAGGCAACTGACGAAAAGTGTGTTACGTAACTGCCGTTGATCGATCATCTCTTGCTTGTCTCCATGGGTTCTGGCCTCAACGAAATCGGTATCCGCCCAGCGTCAGCTACACCTCAGCACTTATGTGTTGTCGGAAGCGCTTGCGGACCAGCCGCCGCCCAGAGCCCGGTACAGGCTGACGATAGCCTGGAGGTGGGCGCGCTTGATTTGCAAGGCCATATCCTGTGCGCCATAGAGCGTGCGCTGGGCATCGAGCAGGGTAAGCAGGGAATCAGCACCGGCCTGGTATCGTGTCTCGGCCAAAGCCAGGGCCGTTTTTGCCTGATG
>JBKDZQ010000681.1:0-3303 GCA_047971325.1 Parahaliea sp. | reverse complement strand
GGCGAAGGCTTCGGCGGTTTTTTCCGGGTTGTTGAAATATTCCGTCAGCAGTTGCGGTGAGCGGTGTACCACCTCGCCGATCTCGCCCACCGCCACGTCCCGGCCGCTGTCATCCACCACCCGTGTTTCGACATGCAGCACCGGGCGCCCGGCGGAGCCGGCCTTGCGCAGTTGGTCCTGTGGTTTGAGGACGGTGGCGGCGGGGGCGATCTCGGTCTGGCCGTAGAGGTTCCACAGCCGCAGTTGCGGCAGCCGGGCCTGGATCTCCTTCAGCACTGCCACCGGCATGATCGAGGCGCCGTAGTAAGCTTTGCGCAGGGCGCTGAGGTCGCTGTGGTCGAAGTCAGGGTGGCGCAGCAGTGAGATCCACACCGTGGGTGGCGCGAAGAAGGAGCTGATGGCGTCGTCCGCCAGCCGCTGCAGCAGGTGCTGGGGGCTGCTGTCGTCGGTAATGATATTGCTGCCGCCGATGTGGAGGGAGGGACCGAGAAAGCAGTCGAGCTGGGCGCAGTGGAACAGGGGCATGGCGTGCAGCAGCACGTCGTCACCGGCCACTTCCGCGTCCGCCAGGATACTGCCGTACTGCCACAGCACCGCCGCGTGGCTGAGCACCGCGCCCTTGGGCGCCGATTCAGTGCCGCTGGTGTAGATGATCTGCGCCGGGCCCTGGCTGTCGATACTGGGCGGCTCCGCCAGCGCAGCGCCGGCGGCGAGGGCGGCAAAGTTCTCGAGATCCTCAAAACCCGCGGGCGCGGCCCCGTCGATGGCCAGCCGGATCACCTGCTCGAGCCGCGGGCAGTGCGCCGCCGCGGCCCGCGCCTTGTCCAGTTCGCTGTCGCCCGCCAGCAGCAGGCGGGCGCCGCTGTGGCCGATGATATAGGCCGCTTCGGCGGCGTTGAGCATGAAATTTACCGGCACCAGTACCGCGCCGGCGGCGCTGATGGCGTAGCGCGCGGCGGCGAAGGTGCTGGAATTGCGTGAGAGAATGGCCACCCTGTCTCCCGGGCCGATGCCGCGCGCGGTCAGGCCGCCCGCCACCTGGCGGCACAGAGCGTCGAATTCGCGGTAGTTCCAGCTCCGTCCCCGCTCGCGGATCGCCAGTTTATCCGGGTAGCGGGCGGCGCTGCGGCGCAGGGTGTCGTAGATGGTCTGCTGGCGCAGTGGGCTGGTGCTCATGGGCGCAAATTCCTTTTTATCACCGCGGATAGCGACGGTGTTGTTTCCCTTCAGACCGGTGTCCGGGGCAGGCATACTATGACAATTCCCCAGCCGACGCACCTCCGCCGCCGGCACCGCGCAAGACCGGCGCCACCGTCGACCCCGGCCTGGCCCTGGATGGCGGGAGCGCGCATTCTGGCCGCACTTCTGCCAGACTGTGTCCAGCCGGGCCCGGTTGGCATCGGTCCGGACACGAGGACAACCATGAACTACTCCACCTTGAAATACGAAGTCAGCGAACGGGTACTGACCCTCACCCTGAATCGTCCCGATCACCTCAACGCCTTTACCGTAACCATGGCCAACGAGTTGGTGGACGCCTTCCAGTGCGCCAGCGAGGACGACGCCGTGGGCGTGGTGGTGGAACCGGACAGGGGAAGGCCTTCTGTGCCGGGATGGATCTGTCTGTTGGCGGCAACGTGTTCGGCCTGGAGGAAGATCAGCTGCCTACCCTGCGCGACATGCACGAACGCCTGGAGGATCCCGCCATCATCGAAGGGGTGCGCGACACCGGCGGGCGGGTGACGCTGGCCATCTACGACTGCAAGAAACCGGTGATCGCCGCCATCAACGGCCCTGCGGTGGGCATCGGCATCACCATGACCCTGGCCATGGACATCCGCCTGGCCTCGGAAAAGGCGCGCATCGGCTTTGTGTTTGGTCGTCTGGGCATTGTGCTGGAAGCCTGTTCAAGCTGGTTCCTGCCCCGCATCGTGGGGATGGCGCAGGCACTGGACTGGGTCTACAGCGCCGAGGTGTTCGATGCCCAGGAGGCCCTGCGCGGCGGCTTGTTGAAGTCCGTGCATGCGCCGGAGGATCTGCTGGAGGCCGCCTACGCCATCGCCAGGCCGCTGGCCCGGCGCTCGCCGGTGGGCAATGCCCTGACCCGGCAGATGCTCTACCGCAACAGCGCCTATGCCCACCCGCTGGAAGCCCACCGGGTCGATTCTCTGGCCGTGTTCTACACCAGCCAGGCCGACGGGCAGGAGGGGGTTCGTGCCTTCCTCGAAAAGCGCGCGCCTGAATTTCGCTCCCGCGCTTCCACTGACATGCCGCCGTTTTATGAGCAATGGGTGGCGATGCAGGGCGAAGGGATGGGCGGTGACTGATGTCCGTGACAGATGGCGCCCAGCGCCGAGCTATCACGACAGCTGCGCCGGCCTGCGCGAGCTGGGCATTCGCCGGCAGCCGCGGGAACTGCTGCAGCGCTGCACCGGCACGATGCTTGCGGAAATGGCCGACACTGATGTCTGCTGTGGTTGTGGCGGTACTTTCTGTGTAAAGTGTGGCAATGTGTCGGCGCGCATGGCCGATGACAAGCTGGACAATGCGCTCTATCCCGGCCCGGTGGGCGCGGTGCTGTCGCCGCTGCTGCGGGGCTATCCGCAGGACGACCGCTGCTCCGGTGTGGGACGAAGCCCCGAACCCGGGAATTGCCCGGCCTCGTGACAGGGGGAAGCATGAAAGTCACGGTTTGCACACTGCGCGCTGGCGCTCTGGCATTGCTGGCTGCGGTCGCTGTGGCGATTGCGGAAGTTCCGGAGGGGCCAGGCACGGCGGCGGATGCCGGCGATCCTTGTGCTTCCCCCGAGAGTGCCACCGAGGCTGTGGACGGGACTGTCCAGGTACCGGGCCTGGGGTCATTCAAGCGTGTTGAAATTGTGGACAGCACTGGCTTTGAACGTTCGCTGGTCGCCTACAGCATGCTGATACCTGTCCGGTGGCAGGGAGGAGGGCAGATTGTCTGGGGGCAGGATCTGCAATGCGGGGGCGAGGGTTGGGAAGTCGAGTTTCAGGCCCATTCTGCCGATGGGCTTGCCAGCGCAGGGGTATTGCCGCGTGAGCGCTGGTACCGGGGCAGGGCAGGCATCATCGCCGGGTGCCCGGCGCTGGAGATCAGCTCGGTACGCGACTATGTCCAGGACCTCGTCAGCCGCACCCGCCCGGGCGCCCGGCTCGAAGCGTATCGCAGCCGCCCCGATATCGAGGAATCCCTGGCGGCCTTCAATCGTAGCCAGGTATCGCAGGGTGTTGAATTCCGCAGCTGGGTCGAGGCGGCAGAAGCGGTGCTGGCTTATGCGGACA
>JBKDZQ010000680.1:0-8265 GCA_047971325.1 Parahaliea sp. | reverse complement strand
CGACCGGATGGAGCATGACTGGCAGCAGTTTCGCGCCACCACCGAGACTCTGGTGTTCTATATGGGGCTGGTGGGACTGCCGGTCATCTGTCGTGAGCTGCAGGCAGTGGGGCGCTCACCGGATACGCCGATGGCGCTGGTGGAGCGGGGAACCATGGAAGGGCAGCGGGTGCTGGTGGCCACCCTGGCCACCATGGAGGAGACGGTGGCGCGGGAGCGGCCACGGGCTCCCACGCTGATCATTGTCGGCGATGTGGTGCGTCTGCATCGCGATCTTGCCTGGTTCGGGGGCGACTGAGAGCGCCGCCCAGCCCCGGCTTTACTCTGACTTGGTTTGCTCCCGGAGCGAAGCGGCGGCGTACTGGCGGTTGTGCAGCAGCAGGGCATCCACCAGAATGTTGCCGGCTTCGGTCAGCAGGACGTCCGGTTTATCCTCGTCGCCATTCTCATCGGCATCGCCATTTCCGGCCAGGCTGTCCTGGCTGATTTCGCCGCCTTCCCGGTCCGCTGTCTCATCGCCGGTTTCGTCTTCATCGTCCAGCGAGCTCAGCAGTTCCTCGCCCAGGGCGGCGCGGCGCTTGTTCTCGATGGACAGGGCTTTGCTGTCCTGTTCCTCGGACAGCGCGCGACGGGCTTTCTCGTTGAGTGGCAGCGTTTTGATGTGGCGGTTCTGCTCTGCCAGCTCCACCTGGTCCTCTAGGTAGACATAGTCGGGGTTGTGGCCGCTGCGCTCCTTGAACAGGCGGGTGACTTCCGGGAGCACATCCTGGACGTCGTGATAGTCCCGGTGGCGCACGGGGTTGATCCGGTCCCAGTTCAGGGCGTGGTCCAGGGAGCTTTCGCCAATTTCCCTGTGGTCGTAGATGGCCGGGAAGGTCACATCCGGCACCACCCCGCGGTGCTGGGTGCTGTCGCCGGAAATGCGGTAGAACTTGCTTTCGGTGAGCTTGAGCTGACCCTCCGGCAGGGAAATCATGGTTTGCACGGTGCCTTTGCCAAATGAACGGTCGCCCACGATCAGGCCGCGCTGGTCGTCCTGGATGGCCCCGGCGAAGATCTCCGAGGCAGAAGCTGACAGGCGGTTGATAAGCACCACCAGCGGGCCGTTATAGTAGGCTCTGCGCATGCGCTTGCCATCGCGCCAGACCCGGCGGGAGGAGTGACGGATCTGCACCGTGGGGCCGTACTCGATGAACAGGCCAGTGAGGTCGTTGGCTTCCTGCAGGGAGCCGCCGCCGTTGTTGCGCAGGTCGACCACGATTCCATCGACACGGTCCTCGTTTTCCAGTTCTTCCAGCAGTTTCTTGACATCGCGGGTGGTGGACTTGTAGTTCTCTTCGCCGCGACGCATGGCGTCGAAGTCGATGTAGAAAGCGGGGATGTCGATCACGCCGATTTTCAGCGTCTGGTTGCCATCGGGTACCTCCAGCACTTTTTTCTGGGCCGCCTGTTCCTCCAGCTTCACCTTGTTGCGCACGATGGTGACCACCTTGCGCTCGCCGATCTTGGCGGACTTGGCGGGCACTACCTGCAGGCGCACGGTGGAACCCTTGGGACCGCGAATCAGTTCCACCACTTCATCCAGCCGCCAGCCGATCACGTCCTCGAAATCGCCATCCTTGCCCTGGGCGACGCCGACGATGCGGTCCGAGGGCTTGAGTTCGCCCTGTTTGTCAGCGGGGCCGGCGGCCACCAGGCGCACCACCTTGGTGTACTCATCCTCGAGTTGCAGCACGGCGCCGATGCCTTCCAGCGACAGGCTCATATTGATGTTGAAGTTCTCCGAGCGGCGCGGGGACAGGTAGTTGGTATGGGGGTCGTAGAGTTCGGCCAGGGCGTTGGCATAGATCTGGAACACATCCTGGTTGGTATACTGCTGCACGCGCTTGAGCTGGTTGCGGTAGCGCTTGTCGAGGGTCTTGACGAGGTCCTCGTCAAACTTTTCGGTCATGCGCAGGCTCAGCACCTGGTTTTTCAGGTGCCGGCGCCAGCGGTCGTCCAGTTCGGCCTCGCCCTGCGCCCAGGGGCGGTCCTTAGTGTCCAGCAGGTAGTCCTCGTCGATGGAGAAGTCCATGGCGGCGATGGCCTCGGGCAGGCTGTCAACCAACGCCTGCAGGCGCTCCACCAGGCGATTCTGGAAGCGGTTGAAAATGTTGAAACCGGCCTCCAGGCGGCCCTTGCGCAAGTCGCTGACCATGTTCTTGCGGTAGCGCTCGAACTCGGCTACGTCGGCGGCGGTGAAGAACATTCTGCTGCCGTCGAGGCTGTCGATGTAGTTGTCGAGGTGCTCCGAGGCGAGCCGGCTGTCGTAGCTCAGCTTGGAGTAGTGACGCTGCTCCAGTTGATCGATCATCTCGACCATGGTGTCACTTTGGGTGTCGGTGTACTCGATCAGGGCCAGTGTGTGGGCGCTGGCGGACAACAGCAGGATGCCGGTGAGGACGGCGTAGAATGCCTTGCGGGCCAGCGCCAGCAGCGCCGTGTGCAGAGTGTCGGGGTTGTTCAAAACAGCGTTACCTCGCGAACTTATCGTGTCGTGGGCCTGTCCATCGAAAGCCGTCAGGCCAGTCCCCAGTGTAGTCCTCTGGTACTGCGGGTCAATTGCTGTGGTATAGAGTGTGATCGCGGGCGAAAGTTCGCCGGCAGGAAGCTCAGTCGCTCTGCCAGAGAGTGCGCTCGGGGTGGGGGCGCTTGAGCTGCCAGCGCCGGGCGCGAGTCCCCCGGCCAATGGTGCGCCGGTCGCGGTCGTCCAGGGTCATATCGATCTGGTAGTCCGCCCGCTGCTGCCGGTAGCCGGGCCGGGGCGGGGGTGGGATCCCTCAAGCGCTGGTGTCCGGTGAGCGGGGAGAATGGAGGTTGGTGTCATCGCTGTTTGGGTGCTTTGCCCGACCTGGTGCTTGAGCCCTCCGGAAACCGGTGTAACAATCAACGCCCACAAGGTTACTGGAGACCACTCATGTCCGGAATGCACCGTACCCTGATGCCCGCGCTCTGTCTGGCGGCACTGGCCACCGCACCTGCACAGGCCGCCGAACCGGCACTGTCGGTCGACACCATGAAAAACCTCACCAGAGAACTGTCCTTGGATGCCTTCGAGGGTCGCGCGCCCGGTTCCGCCGGCGAGGAAAAAACCCTGGCCCTGTTGAAAAAATCCTTCAGCGCCGCCGGCCTGCAGCCCGGTAACCACGGCAGCTGGCTCCAGGATGTGCCGCTGGTGCAGATCACCGCCCAGAACGTCAGCGATCTCGCGATCACCGGCGGCAAGCAGGATCTGGCCTTCGCCTACGGTCCGCAGATGGTCGCCTTCAGCTACCGGGTGACACCGAAGGTGGATATCCGCGACAGCGAAGTGGTGTTCGTCGGCTACGGCATCAATGCTCCGGAAAAGGGCTGGAACGACTATGCCGGGGTGGACGTGAAAGGCAAGACGGTGATCATCCTGGTGAACGACCCGGACTATGAAACCGAGGGTACCGAGGGTCTGTTCAACGGCCGTGCGATGACCTACTACGGCCGCTGGAGCTACAAGTACGAAGAGGCTGCCCGCCAGGGTGCCGTCGCCGCGCTGATCGTGCACGACACATTGCCCGCCGCCTACGGCTGGAAGGTGGTGGAGTCCTCCAACACCGGCCCCCAGCACGTGGCTGATGCCGCCGATGGTCACATGGGCGCGACCCGGGCCAACGGCTGGATTGCGCTGGCTGCCGCCCGTTCGCTGCTGGCCAGCGCCGGGCAGGACCTGGACCGCCTGAGCGCCGCCGCCAAACAGTGCGGCTTCAAGGCGGTGGACCTGGGACTGAAAGCCTCCCTGAGCTTCGACAACGATATCCAGAAACAGTCCTCGAAGAACGTGGTCGGCATTCTGCCTGGCAGCAAGCGCCCGGACGAATACGTGCTCTACACCGCCCACTGGGATCATCTGGGCCGCTGTGGCGCCGATGCCAGCGGAGACGATATCTGCAATGGCGCCATCGACAACGCCACTGGCACCGCCGCCCTGGTGGCTCTGGCCGAGGCCCACGTCGCCGCCGGTCCCGCCGAGCGTAGCATCGTGTTCCTGGCGGTGACCGCCGAGGAGTCCGGCCTGCTGGGCTCTGAATCCTACGCCGCCAATCCGGTCTATCCGCTGGCACAAACCGCGGGCGGTGTGAACATGGACGCCTTCAGTGTGACCGGCCCGGCCCGGGACGTGGTGGTGGTCGGCCGGGGCAAGTCCGAACTCGATGCCTACCTGGAGCGCGCGCTGGCCGATCAGGGCCGCGTCGCCACCAGCGAACCGACACCGGAGAAGGGCTACTACTACCGTTCGGATCACTTCAGCCTGGCCAAGCGCGGCGTGCCGATGATCTACTTCGAGGGCGGCGAGGATCTGGCGGAAGGTGGCCCCGCCGCCGGCCGTGCCGCCGCCGAGGACTACACGGTCAACCGCTACCACGCCCCCGGCGACGACTACGACACGAACTGGTACTGGCGGGGAGTGATGTCCGATCTCCAGCTCTACTACAGCAACCGCAGGGAACTGGACGATACCAGCGACTGGCCCAACTGGGTGGCGGGCGTTGAGTTCCGCGCCGGTCGCGACCACAGTCGCGCCGGGGCGGCAACCAACTAGGGCGCGCCGCCGTTGCGCCGGTGGCAGCACCTTGCCGGGATTGTAGCCACCGACAAGTGTCTGGCCAGCCCTGCAGGTGGTCCGTATGCAGGGTGGTGGTGGAAGGGGGGCGGCAAGGGTTTGGGCGTCCACTACGCCCTGGTCACCAACCAGTGCGCGCAGTTCGTTCAGCAAGTCCAGCGGGCTTGTCAGTCACGGCCGTTGCGCGAATGCATCGTTTGTACGGGCCTTGAGTAACCGGTTTCCCCGGCCCCGAAGGGCCGGGGAAACCGGTGCGACGCACCGTTCAGGGCTGATACCAGACCGGCGAGGTGTAGGCCCGCTCGGTGGTCACCATGGGTACGTCGGCAGACATGCTGACGCCATAGCGCGCGGCTTCATAGGCTGTCCAGCGCGGGGTGGGGATTTCCAGCACCCGGGCATAATAGAAAGCGGCCTGTTCCGGGTCGAAGTCCGGGTCCACCCACACCGTGGCCAGCTCCGCCGCGCCGATGCTGTTGCGGTAGCTGGCCGTGGCAATGTCCACTGTGTTGCCGATCGATGGCAGTTTGCCATCGGCGCCGGGCCGGCGCTTGGCGGCATCGCTCCACACCGCGTCGTAGACCCGTTCGTGGGTCTGTCCCTGGCTGTCGACCCAGCCCTTGATGACCTGGATGCGGTCGAGATTGGCGCCCTCGGGGTCGCGACTGGCGGCAAGCAGCAGGGTGGGCGCGGCGGCCTTGCCCCTCTTGTCGCTGGTGCGCTTGAGCACGGCGCCCATGGGCACGCCGGCCTGATAGCCGTGGACCGCCAGATCCGGGCGCTGTGCATCCTCTGCCTGGAATTGCCAGCCGGCGAACAGGCGCACCGCGATGCGCGGACCGGTGGTGGCGTAGACTTCGCGCCGCTTGAGGGCGTCCCACACTGCCTCACGGCTGTTCTGGGTGGCCCATACCGCCGCCCTGCCGGCGGCGGCGGCTTCCCAGCCCAGCACTTCCCAGTCCTTGGATTTGCCCAGCGGGGTTTGCCAGCGCTCCGGTCCCGGCTCGGTGAGCGAGTGCTTGCCGAAGAAGTTGTCCTCCTCGGCGGTGCTGAGGCCGGTGTGGGAGTCGGTGGAGCCGATCAACCCGAACTGGTAGGGATTGACCCCTTCGCGACGCTGGATCTCCAGGCCGTGCCTGAGCGCCGAACGGGCGTACTCATGGGGCAGCATGGCCTCGGTTTTGGGGATGCCGAAGAAGTTGCCGCTGTCCCAGGTTTCGTAGTCGGCGAATTCATCGTCCGGCGACAGCAGCGGGTGGGTCTCGCCGTCGCCCTTCATCTGCGTGATTTCGTAGAGTGGCTCCCAACGCTGGCGCCGGGTGGCATAGTCGCCGTCGACAGCGGCGCCAAAAGCGGTGGTCTCCACCGGGAACATGATGCCGTTGCTGAGGTTGCCATTGTGGGGAATGGCCAGCACCTGGCCACCGGTCTGCTCTTCGTAGCCGGTCAGGAAAGTCCACAGATCTCGGGGATCGCTGCTCATCGACTGGGAAAACGGCGCCAGCTGCCCGACTTCGTCGGCGCCGTCGCGGTACACCACCACCCGGTGCAGGTTGCTGCCCTTGATAGCGGAGGTCCACTCGTAGCCCAACAGGACGGTGAATTTGCCGGGTTGATTGAAGCCTTCGCCAATGGCGATGGCGTCGTTCCAGATGTTCTTCTGCAGTGCCGGGGTCGACAGGCTGGTCAGGGTGTTGAACAGATCGCGCCGTTTCGCGCCGTCGGAGAACAATTGCTTGAAGGTCGCCTGGTCTTCTGGCGCGCTGCTCTTCGATAGCCGGTGCCATTCGGCGGCCTTGGCGTTGGCCATCAGCGCCGCATCGCCCCCGACCAGACGCTGCATCATGCCCAGAGCCTCGGCGTGATCGGCCAGCACCAGGAAGTCCAGCGGCCGGCGCAGGCGCACCTTGAGGCCGTAAGTGGTGCTCACTACCTCGCCGGAAGCGAAGCGGTAGGCGGTTTCGGGCCCCAGTTTCGCGCCGTAACCGAAAGCGTCGGTGGAGAGATCCGTGTGCAGGTGGGTGTCTCCCCACAGCAGTTGCCGCGGCAGGGTTTCGTCGGCGTAGGGCGAATAGACGCCGCCTTCGGCCCGGGCCAGCGAGGACGCGACCAGCAGGCCGGCGGCCAGCAGGCTGGCGTGGGAAATATATTTTGTCATCGATTATTCTCCGTTGGAAAATACCTGGTCAAGCCCACCGCCACCCGCCTCGGCTACGAGGGTCCTGAAGCGAGGCCGGTGGCGCTTGGGAGTGTAGCTTGTCTGGTCCCCGCCGGTGATGCACCCGGCCCGGGGCCGCCGGGTTTATTCCGCGCCCTGGTCGCCTCCTTGTTCCCCGCCGCCCGAATTGCGCTCTTCGTCGAGCAGCCTGTGAGCCCGCTCGATCAGGTAGGCGTGGATGGCCTGGGCATCCTCGCTACTGAGGCGGTCGGCGAAACCCGCCATGCCCCGGTTGTGGCGCAGGCCCCCCAGCACGATGGGCAGGAACTGCTCATGGGTTTGCGCACTCATGCGTCGCAGGTCGGGAATATTGGTACCGGACATGGCGCGATCGCCGTGACAGAAGTGGCAGTGATTGATATAGACCGCCTGACCGCGTTTCACGGTGTCCGCGCTGGCGGTGGCCGGCGGCGGCTCGGGCCGTGCCGCTGCCACTGTTACCGGCGTGGGCAGTTGGCCCTGGCCACCGAGCTTGTACACCAGCAGGCGGCTACGGGTAATGTTGCCCTTGGAGCGGGCGGCGATTTCACCGAAGGAGACCTGCGCGCCACCCCAGCCAGCGGATACGGCGACGTACTGTTCACCGTCGATGCTGTAGGTGATGGGTGCGGCGACGATGCCGGTGTGGGCCGGGCTGGACCACAGCTGCTCGCCGTTGTCGGCGCGGTAGGCCACGAACTCGCCATCGGCGTTGCCCTGGAACAGCAGGTTGCCCGCGGTGCTGAGCATGCCGCCGTTCCACAGGTTGGTTTGCGGCACGCGCCAGACTTCCCGTTGCGCCACCGGGTCCCAGGCGCTAATAAAACCGCTGAAATTGGCTACGGCTTCGGCGCGCAGCTCCGGGTCATCCGGCAACGCGGCCGGTAGCAGGTTGACGCCGGTGTTCCAGCCCTTTTCCTTGAAGGTGAAGTCCTTGTCATCGGCGTAAAGCATCAGTCCGATGTGTGCCGGAATGTAGACCAGTCCGGTGTCGGGGCTGTAACTCATCGGGTGCCAG
Organism: Parahaliea sp.; assembly: GCA_047971325.1. Taxonomy (GTDB): domain Bacteria; phylum Pseudomonadota; class Gammaproteobacteria; order Pseudomonadales; family Halieaceae; genus Parahaliea. Next base: position 417 of record JBKDZQ010000680.1, on the reverse strand, counting down.
TTGTGACCGCCCTGGGTACTGGGGAACAGCAGGGCGGGGGCCTCTTCGTAGCGCGCGTTGGGCGCCTCCACCGGGCGCCCGGTTTCCAGGTCGACGCGGTCGGCCCAGGTGACCAGGGTGTATTTCTCGGCGGAAATCAGCTTGCCGGTGACCCGGTCCAGGACATAGAAAAAGCCGTTTTTAGGGGCCTGCATGATGACCTTGCGGGCCTTGCCGTCGATCTCCAGGTCGGCCAGGATCATATGCTGGGTGGCGGTGTAGTCCCAGCTCTCACCGGGCGTGGTCTGGTAGTGCCAGACATACTCGCCGGTGTCCGGGCGCACCGCGACAATAGAGGATACGAACAGGTTGTCGCCACCCTCGGGGCTGCGCACGAGACGGTTCCAGGGCGTGCCGTTACCGACACCGAAGTAGAAC
>JBKDZQ010000679.1:0-4250 GCA_047971325.1 Parahaliea sp. | reverse complement strand
CAGCGCTGTCCGAGGGTTTCCCAGTAGTACCCCGCCAGGCACCAGAGCACGACACGCAGCACCTGCAATCCCGTACGCCAGGGCGCAATCGCGGTGTTCAGCTCACCGACCCGTTCTCCCGGCGCACGGGGGTCCATACCCCACCACCACAGAACCAGGGTCATCCCCACCAGTACCACCGTGGTCAGGGCCAACCAGCCCAGGCCTTTGCCGGCCCAGCGCCAGCTCATGGCGTATTCGCCCCGTCGCGGAAGGTGGAGAGCGGTACCGGTTCCACCTGCATGACCTGGTTGCGCGCGGCCTGCCGCTGCAACAGGGCCGCGGGCATGCTGGTCGCCACTCGCTGGCGGATGTCGATCTCGTAGAGCAGGTTGTCAATATCCTGCTCCAGTTCACCGATGTAGCGCTCGATTTCCTCGACGCCCACGGCGACATTCGCCACATTGGGCTCATCGCGGCCGGCGAGCAGAGCACGGCGCGCAATCATGGCCCGCTCCATTGTCCGGGCCAGCGCCATTTCCCCGGCCAAGCGGGTAATCAGTTGCGGCTGCAGGTTCACGTTTTCCTCGCGCAGCGCCTCGATTACTGGGCGGGAGATACGCAGGTTGGGGCCACCGGACACGGCCTCCAGTTCAGCGGCGGTGGGGGCACCGGCCGCCGCCACCAGCGCGGTCAGCTCGATGTCGATGTCCTCGGAGAGCCGGGCGACCTCATGGGCCAGGCCCATCCCGGCCTGCACTTCGATCTTGTCGCAGCCGTTACAGGTGCGGATGGATTTATCGCCTACCACTCGCACCGTCCAGTCGGCGAAGGCCTGCGGGGTCTCCCACTCCTCGCAGATCGCCGCCCCGGCGCAGGTTGCAGTGGCACTGGTGGTGTTGGTGGCCGTGCGGTTGAGCAGCAGGTTGTAGCCGGCCCTGGCCGCATCCTCGACGGGTTCTATCGGCAGCTGGTTGCGGCCGCCACGGCGACCGCCGCCGACCCACACCACACCCCGGTCCACACCATCGGAATCAGCATCCTCCTTGGTCTGCAGGATCTCCGCGCCACCCACGGATTGCTCGCCCCACCAGCCGCCCTTGGCCACGGTTTCCCAGCGGTCATTGCCGATCGCCTCTTCCATCTTGCCCACCAGCTCCTCGCAGGAGGTTCGGGCGATCTGGAATTCTTCGGAGGCCTGCAGCACCCCGTTTTGTAACAGATCGTAGAGGGCCGGGTTCACCCGCTGGATGACTAGGGCCGGCAGGGAAGCCACCGCGCCGGTGGCCGCACTGATGACATTGTCCATGAGGTCGGAGAACGAGCCCTTGATGCCCGCCAGCTGCTCACTGACCGATACCGACATATCGAAATTCCCGCACATTAGGTCGGTGTTCCAGGCCACATCGCCACCGACCCGTACCGTGCTGTTGCGATTACTCGCCGGTCTGGAAATCGGCTCGCCGCCACCGATACCGTAATAGAAGGTCTGGTCAGTGGCCTGTACCACGACGCTGGAGAACACAGTCCCGAGCAGCACGGAGAGCGTCAGGAGAGTTCGGGTCATGCGAGCCATCGGCGCCTCCTAGAGCGTAAAAATCAGTACGGCCCCGGCGGGCTCGCAGCAACGGTAGGGACGCCACACCTGCCAGGCGTTGCCACGGGTCTGGTTCAGCCGCCCCGCATATGGGTCGTGGGGATAGAGGGTGTCGTCGATATCCGGCAGCACCGCGCAGGCCTCGAGGGTCGGCGTCAGTTGCTGATACCGCGCCTCAGCCAAACCCTGCGGTGGCCACTGGCCCGGGGTGCCGTAACCGTCGAGGGGGACATAAACATGGGGCTGGTAGTCCTGGCTGACGATATCCATCGCCCGGATCGCCGCGGTCAGCGCACTTTTATAGTCGTGGCCCTGGGTGACGAAGCCATGCCGCGGGTACAGGCTGGCAAAGGTGGCGGCGCCCCGCCCTACCCGCTCGAAAACATGAAGCAGCGACAGGCCCGCTTCGACCGTGGGATCGCGCCAGGCCGGATCGAAGCTGCTCACAAAATAGGGCGTCATCGGATAAGTGAGCGGTGTGCAGAAGGGCAGCGCCTCCGTGCTGGCCGCCGCGAGCAGCCAGTAATCGGCCACGCCCGGCGAGCCGATCACATCGCTGTTTTTGAATTTGAGCGCCTGCTCGCGCACGGTCGCGCCACCTTCGTCGCTGGCACCGCCGTCCTCCGCAAACTCGGTGGTTCGCGCAAAGCCATTGGATTCTGGCCAGCTGGTGTTGCCGAGAAAGGGGTAGGCGGTCACCACGACTTCGGGGATGTAGTGCTCCGCCCGCACCGAGAAGTCGAACTCACACCCCAGCGGGGTACAGGTCATCCAGATACAGATGCCGATGGGCTGGTAAGCCTGGCAGGTAAGGTCCAAGGCCGCGGTGACAATCTCGGTGGTACTGACAGTGGCATTACCACCGGTCATCTGGGCGCTGGCCGGTCCCCACCACAGCACCAAGCACAGCAGACACGCGCTAGCGAGTCGCACGGTAGGCCTCCACTTTACGCAGAGCCTCGGCCACATCGTAGATGCCGTACACCACATAGCCCGGCGATACCAGCACCGCGGGCAAGCGCTCGATTTGCAGGAGTTGCGCCATCGCCGCCGCGGTCGCTTTGTAGCGCACGGCCGCCAGGACCGACCGGCCCGCCGGCGAATTCAGCCGATCCAGCGCCTCGCGCTTCGCCTGGTCAGTATCGCCAGGATTGGCAAACGTCAGCCGCGCCAACGGCATCCGGGTGTCGCCCAGGGTATAGACCGCCGTGGCATGCTCGAGTCCGCGCAGCGGCGGCAGATCCTCAGCGGTGAAGACCGTGACCTCAAACCCGTGGGCCGGGACTATATAAAGAAGAAGGAACAGTCGGTGCAGCACACTACGCATGACCGATCCCCCGAGCCCGGTCGATCTGCTCCGCCACCTTCAATGCCGCCTCCAGTTCGGAACAGCCATGCTCGCGCATCAGGGCGTTGCGCGTGGCTTTTTCGTGCTTCTCGGTCTGGGCGAGAGCCAACATCAGTGACGGCGGCACATTGCGGGCCAGGTACTCATGGCGCTCGGTCATCAACACCCCTTCGGTATATTTGCCGGGGGCCTTGCTGGCGGAGAGCAACATCGCGCGCTGGCCATCGTCGAGCTGGCGGTATTCGCCCAGGGCCTCGACCTCCTCCTTGGGCATCACCAGGCACAGCCACCACTCGACCATGTTCAACATCTTCTTGGCCGCCGCCGGGTAGTCCTCCATGTTCTGGGTGGCGCTCCACAGCCAGGCGCCGAGCTTGCGCCACATCTTCACGATTTTCACCAGAAACGGCGCCAGCAGTGGATTGGTGGTGATCACGTGGGCCTCGTCGATGGTCACGACGATCTCCCGGTCCGTGAACTGATCGCGCTCCGCGATGTGGTTGATCCGGTTGAGGCAGCTGATCACCGCGATGGCGAGGTTGGCCTCGTAGCCCTCCCGGGCAAAGGTGGCCAGATCGATGATGGTGACGTCCGCCTCCTGCCAGGATGTTCCGGCCGAATTGAACACCTCGCCGTTGAAAGCGTGGGTGTACATATCAATGGCCTGGCCCATGTTGCGCAGTTTGTTCGCTTCCATGTCGGTCTGTGCCTGTTCTGCGAGGATAAAAAACGCGTCGCGCACATCCTGGGTCAGGGTCGGCCGGTCCTCTGCGTGGGCAGCCCGTGCCGCCTCGAGAACCGCCCGGCGGATCATGCTGCGGTCGGCCCGGCGGATCTCGCGCGCCTCACGCTCCTCGCCGCCGGTAATCATCAGCAGGGCCACGATCTCCAGTTCGCCCATGATGTCCCGGGGCTCGTCCTCGTCGTCCTCCGCCGGCGCGGCCTCCAGGGTATCGAAGACCGGGCCATCGATATCGAGCAGGAGATGGGCATCAGCGAAGGGGCTCAGGGTTACACCGCTGCCGGGTTTCAATGACACCTGGTTGACCGACAGGCCGAGGGAGGCAAACCACTGCCCCAGCAGCCCGAAAGAATTGCCGGCCTCGATCACGAACAGCCGCGGTCGGTGGATCGCCATCACATGGGCCAGCATGGCAATCACCGAGGCGGACTTGCCCGCGCCGGTGGGCCCCAGGATCAGCATATGGGCATTTTTCTGGCGGTCGGCGGGATTGAGGGGATCAAAGAACATCGGCTCGCCACCCCGGTTGAACAGCGCAATCCCGGGATGGCCGGTCCCCCGGGCGCGCCCGAAGAAGCACGACA
>JBKDZQ010000678.1:0-1504 GCA_047971325.1 Parahaliea sp. | reverse complement strand
CCAGGAACGCTCTGGTACCGTGGAGAGCATCGCCTTTGCCGTGACCGACAGCGAAAACGTCACCGGCAGCCGGGGCCTGGCCAGCGTGAACCCGAGTTACACCTGGGTCAAGCTGGCACAGCGCGTGCCGGTGCGTATCGCGCTCGATCCGGCGGCTCCGGACGAGCTGCCGCTGCGGGCGGGGACGACGGCCACCGTCACGATTTTCGAAGAGTAGTTTCCCGCCCGGTAGTCGTCGCAGGTCACTTGTTGCCCGCCAAAGCGGCTGGTGCTCATTGCCGGCCACAACTGGGAGTCGTCAAAGCCGGTGGCCGGCAACTGTTCCGGGAGTGACAGCCGGCGTTCGTGGGCCACCTTGATGGCGCGCCGGTGGCCATGTCGTGGTTGGCGGTATCTTCCGCGCCAGCAATCGGCAAGGCAAGCCCGGTCCAAGACTCACCGGAAGCGATAACTACCGCGCCCTACTCGTCGCAGATGCATTGTGCTAGCCTGCTTTCAGGATGCCGGGCGGGCGGCCCGTCATCGCCACTCATTCTCCATCGAACAGAACCATCGGGAAGTGCACCATGGCTATCGCGAATCAATCCCTGTCACCTGTACTCGCGCGCAGTTGCGGGGTCTTCGCCGGTTCCCGGCGGTCGCTGCTGTTGGCCGGCCTGCCGCATCTGGGACAATGCCGCCTGTACCGGGGATCGCACCACTGCATTCAGCAAAGCCCAGCCCACCTGTAATGCGTATTCAGACAGCTCCGGGCGTCGAGCTTGAATTGAGGGTGGAAGGGGACCGGGCCGCTCCCGCTGTGGTGCTCCTGCACGGTTTTCCCGAATCCGCCCATTCCTGGCGGCACCAGGTCGGGCCGCTGGTGGAAGCCGGTTATCGTGTGGTCGTGCCCGATCAGCGCGGGTACGCGGGCTCCTCCGTGCCGGCGGCGGTGGCAGATTACGCGGCGCGCCATCTCACCGCCGATGTCGTTGCCATCCTGGATGCCCTCGGTATCGGCAGTGCCGACATTGTCGGCCACGACTGGGGAGCCCTGGTCGCCTGGCATATGGGTTTTTTCCATCCCGAACGCTGCCGCTCGATTGTCGGGGTCAGCGTGCCTTTCAACGTGCCGAATTCACCGCCGATTCAGCACTTCAGGAAAGTGCACGGTGACCGTTTCTACTACCTCAACCATTTTCAGCGCCTGGGTCTGGCCGAATGCGAACTCGAAGCCGATCCGGAACGCTTTTTGCGCGCTATCTGGTGGGCCGCGTCCGCGGCGGCGGGCGCGCCGCCGGCTCCCGCCCTGCCGGCGGAGGGAACCAGCGCCGCGGAGGCTTTCGAAGCCATGGCCGGCGGACGCAGGAAAGAGCTGCCCGCGTGGCTTAGCGACCAGGAGGCGGCGGTTTATGTGGAACAGTTCCGGCGCAGCGGTTTTTTCGGGCCGGTGAGTTGGTACCGCAACCTCGATACCAACTACCACGACACCCGTAATTTGTCCCTGGAACGTTTTTCCATGCCA
>JBKDZQ010000677.1:0-8644 GCA_047971325.1 Parahaliea sp. | reverse complement strand
GCTATGGCGCGCAGAGCATTCGTCGTTTTACCGCATCACGGGAGAGTGCCCTGGGGCGGCGCCAGGTGCACTACCAGCAACCGACGCGCTACTACTTCCCCGGCCTGCCCCAGCGCTACTTCTATGAGCGTGGTGAGTTTGCCTGGACGCAGGCGCTGGAGAGCCATACCCAGGCCATCCGCCAGGAATTGCTGGCGCTGATGGCGCGGGAGGGGCAGTTCAGTCCCTATGTTGAGGCCAACATCGAGGGGCCCCGGCTCAACGACCGCAGCAATGTGGGTAATATGGACTGGAGCGCGCACTATCTCTGGCGCGAGGGCCGCGCCATACCGGAAAATCTGGAGCGCTGTCCGCAGACCGCGGCGGCGCTGGCGCTGACGCCCCAACCCATGGTCGACGGCCAGACCCCCATGGCGCTATTTTCACGGCTGGCGCCGGGGGCGGTGATTCCCCCCCATCACGGGGTACTGAATACGCGCCTGATCTGCCACTTGCCGCTGATCGTGCCGGAACCCTGCGGTCACCTGCGGGTGGGGAACGAACTGCGCCCCTGGCGTGAGGGTGAGTTGCTGATTTTCGATGACAGCATGGAGCACGAGGCCCCCACCAGTGGCAGCGGTGACCGCGTGGTGCTGCTATTTGAGATCTGGCGTCCGGAACTTGGCGAAGACGAGCGCCACTGGGTGAGTGAACTGTTGCTGGCGGTTGCCGCCTACCATGAGGCGGAGCACGACTGAGGAGCCTGCGCGCATCAGCCGCCGGTGGGTACGGAACCGTGCACGGCAGTGCGCTGGATGCCTTCGGTGGCGGTGCGGCTGTCGGTGGCATCCTGTTCCCACTGGGCCTCGGTCTTGCAGACTCTGCTGCGCAGGCGGGTGCCGGTCTTGATCACGTTCTTGCAGCGCAGCCCTTCCGGGCTGGCACTGGCGTTGTTCGCCAGAGCGCCGTTGGCAGTGGTGTCCCCGGGGGTGCTGCAGCCGCCGAGCGCAGCCAGGCTGGTGACGAGTCCGATAACGGCGATGTGGGTTATTAGACGCACGGTAGTGCTCCTTCGTTGAGAGTGCCATTTGGCGAGAGCCGCAGAGGAGGTTCCCTGCTTCCGCGAGAGATCGTTGCCATCATCGACGGCTGCGCCCAGATATGTACTCAAGTGTAAGCCAAAAAACACCGGGGGCATAAGCCCCCGGTGTCAGGTTGGGAACCCGTTCCGGTCAGGACCGGAACGGGGAGCGGGCATCAGAACTGCACGGTGGCCCCCAGGTAGAGATAGCGGCCCAGGGCGTCGTACATGCCGGGGAAGGTGTTGCCGTTACCGTTGATGGACGGACCGGCAGTACCTCCGAAAATTGGCGGATCATCATCCAGGACGTTGTTCACCCCCAGACGCAGGGAGGTCCCTTCGAACAGCTCCCAGGAGGCGGCCAGGTCAAAGTAGTCCTGGCTGTCGATGTCGACATTGCCGCTCAAATCGTCGGTGCCGCCAATGTGACGCCACATCAGGCTGAAGCTCATGTCCCAGGGGGTCAGCCAGGTGGTGCGCAGGTTGTTGCGGAAGTCCGGCGTCGGGTAGCCGCACTGGCCGCTCCACTTGCCTTCGCAGGCCACCACCGGAGCGCCGGCCACTTCCTCCTGGTCCCACTTGGTGATCAGGGCCGCGCTGTTGTTGAAGCTGAGCGAACCCATGTCGCCGATGTCCACCAGGTAGTCGACGGTGATATCGATGCCTTCGACCTCCTCCTTGGCCAGGTTGTCGTTAAGAGCTACGATATGCCCGCTGCTGTTCACGTCGGAACCCAGCCACAGGTCGCCCAGCGGGCCGCGTTTCACGTACTGGCACATGGCGGCGTTGCCGATCAGGCACTCGGACAGGATGAATTCCGGACCCAGGTTGTCGATGCCCTTCTCGATCTCGATGGTGTACCAGTCGAGGCTCACGTTCAGGCCTTCCACCACCGAGGGAGTGATCACGATGCCCACGGAGTAGGTGTCGGATTCCTCCGGTTTCAGGTTGGGGTTACCACCTTGCAGGAAGTTGTACTGGCCGGCGAAGGAGTCGACAAAGTTGCCGTACTGGCCTGCGGTCACGCCGGTGCGCATGCACTGCTCGAGGCTGGCCGTCGGCGGATTGCCGTCCGCGCTGGTGGTGCAGGGGTCCTGTGACATATCAAACAGGTTCAGGCCCTGCGGGAGGAACATCTCGCGGATGTTGGCCGCGCGGATGGCCCGCTGGTAGCTGGCGCGCAGTTTCAGGTCGCTGTTGATGGCCCAGGCACCGCGGATACCGTAGGTATCGGTGTCGATGCCGGTGGAATAATCCGAGAAGCGATAGCCCAGGTCCAGGGTGAGTTCTTGTGCGAACTTGCGGCCTTCCACCAGGGGAATGCTCGCCTCCACGAAATACTCCTTCACATCGTACTCGCCATCCACCGGGTTGGTGGCGCCGCCCTGCCCGGCACCCAGGCCGAGACGGAAGCCTTCGTCCGGGTTGAATTCCATGGTCTCCTTGCGGTACTCGGCACCCAATACCACTTCGACGCCGTTTTCGGCGGTGGGTAGCTTGACACCGTAGTCACCGAGGCTGCCGGCCACATAACCGGAAAAGACCTTCTGGGTGGTGGTGCCGCGGGCGAACAGGGGCAGTTCCATGTACTTGGCAGAGGCCGGATCGACACCGCCGGTCTGCCAGATGTTCCAGGGGATACAGTTGGTGTCGGTGCCGTCGAGCACGGAGGCGCAGGTGGTATCACCGGTCTCCGGGTCTACCACGGCGTCCAGGGCGTTAACGATCTTGGTGTTGGACAGATCGTTGTTGTAGGTGTTCTCCATGGACACCTCGGCGTACAGGCCGTAGATGTCATAGCGCCACGTCTCGTTGATGTCGCCGCGGAGGCCAAACACGCCACGGAAGGTGGTGTGGCGCAGATCCTGGTTGCGCGAACCGCCCTCCACGTTGCGCCGCAGGACCACGAAGTCCCGGGTGCGGTTAATGTCGGCGGAGGGTCGGGAGGCGTCGGCACACAGCAGGGCCCGCTGGCCCCCCGACCGGGCGGGCTTGTCACAGGCGACGTCGACGGTCAGCCCGAATGCGCCCGAGGGGGCAATCTGGGCGTTGGTCCGGTTGTCCATGAAGCTCAGTTCGGTGTAGGTCTCGACGTGCTCGTTGATCTGGTAGTGAGCAAACACGCCACCGGTGTAGCGCTCGTCCGGGCGCTGGTAGGAGTTCAGCGGGCCGTAGTTGTAGGGTATCGCACCGTCCACCAGTTGGTCGCCCTCCACGTGATAGGGGCCACTGCCGGGAACCAGCACGTTACCGTCGGCATCGGTGATGGGAACAATGCTGAAGGTGCCGGTCGGGCTGGTGCCGGAGCCCCCGCAGGCGGTGGATGTTGCATTGTGGGCACAGGCAGAGTAGTCGCGCGCGGACTGGTAGATCGGGTCGATTTCGCGATAGCCCGCGTAGGCGGTGACGTTGCCGCGACCGTTGGCGAGGTTGGCGCCGATCACCAGCGACCAGTTCTGGATTTCGCCGTCGGTGGAGCTGCCGTCGGGATATTCAAAGCCGGCGTCCTCGGCCAGCCCCTGAAAGCGGCCGGCGTCGTTATCGTGCTGGTAGGTGCTGTACTGGTAGTCGAGCTGAACGCCTTCGAAATCATCCACCATGATGAAGTTGACCACGCCGGCCACCGCGTCCGAACCGTAGGTCGCCGAGGCGCCGCCGGTCAGCACTTCCACCCGCTCGATCAGCGCGGCCGGAATCTGGTTGATGTCGGCGCCGACACCGCCGCCGATGGGCGAGCCCGCGGGCAGGCGGCGACCGTTGACCAGCACCAGGGTGCGTTCGTCGCCGAGGTTGCGCAGGTTCAGAGTGGCGGTACCGGTGGCGCCGTTGGCCTGGCTGGCGTTCTGGTTGGAGTACACCTGGGGCAGGTTCTTCATCAAGTCTTCAACGCGGGTCACGCCCTGGAACTTGAATTCTTCTGCATTCACCTGGGTTACGGGAGAGGAGCTGACCAGATTGGCCTTCTGGATGCGGGAGCCGGTAACCACGACCTCCTCGATCAGCAGCTCATTCTGGGCGTTGGCCACGACCGGCAGGACTGCCGCCGCGCTCATGCCCAGTGCAGCCGAAACTGCCATGGTAAGACGGTTTTTCTTTAACATATCAATACCCCTGTACTTTATGTTAAGCCATGCTTTTCCTGTGGCTATTTGCCACTGGATAGGACATTAAACGAATTTCCCGGGGGTCGCCTCAGAGTTCCCGGCGTATTTTGTGACATATTCACAAAATACGCCGGGAACTCGGCAAATTACCATTATTTTCCGCCTTAGGAAGGCTCCGCAAGCCTCTGAAGTGCCGGAACTTATTACTTGATGCGGGTTACACCGATAGCGCGTCCGCTGGCGACGTGGACCATGCGGAAGTAGCCGAGGAAGTTCTTTTCGATGCGCACCCGGCGGTCATCGCCGCGGTAGACGAAGCGCCCGTCCAGGCGTTGGCGCCACACCTGGCCGTTGTCGAGCCGAAACAGGGTCTTGCCCTCCCAGCCGTCGAAATCGCCGCTGATTTGGGCTTCGATACGGATATCCTGTTCCGCCTGCCGGACGGCCTCGCTGGTGCTGCGCAGGGCCTGGGCCTCGCCCGCGGTATAGCCCAGCAGCCAGCGGTTGAGTGCCTCGCGCTCCTTTGGGCTCAGCTTGTCGAGGCCGGCGGCTTGGTATTGCTCCGGGCTCATGAGTTTTTCGACCCCGGGAAAGTCGCCCTTTTGCGCCGCCGCGAGGGTGGTGGCAAGGGTGGCGGCCAGCGCCAGGCACAGTGCTGGCAGGCGGTGGCGCGGGGTGCGGGGTGCGCAGTGGGGCGAAGACGTGTTCAACAGGCGTTTCCTCTCAAAGGTGGTGTTCAAGATGGGGTCTCTCTTTCCCCGTTGCTGGCGGACGCCCTCTTGATGCGCAGGAAACGGCAGTGCAGCTTGCGCCGGCGCAACGGGTCCAGCGCCAGATTGGTGGCCATCTGGAACACGAAGGCGCGGCGGAATATCCTCAAAATAGTACGCGGGTACGGATTGTGCCGTCTACGGCCGCCAGTTTGGCCAGGGCGAGGTCGGAGTACTCGGCGTCGATGTCGATCACCACATAGCCGACCTTGTCGTTGGTCTGCAGGTACTGGCCCGACACGTTGATGGCGTTTTCCGAAAATACGGTGTTGATGGCGCTCATCACCCCGGGCACGTTGTGGTGAATGTGCAGCAGGCGGTGGCTGCCGGCGTGGCCGGGCAGGGCTACCTCGGGCATATTGACCGCCGAGGTGGTGGTGCCGTTGTCGCTGTAGCGCGCCAGCTTTTCCGCCACCTCCATGCCAATGTTTTCCTGGGCTTCCACTGTGCTGCCGCCGATGTGGGGGGTGAGGATGGTGTTGTCGAAGGCGCGCAGGGGCGAGACGAACTCCTCGTCGTTGGAGCGCGGCTCTACCGGGAACACATCGATGGCGGCGCCGGCCAGCTTGCCCGAGCGCAGCTTGTCGGCCAGGGCTTCGATGTCCACCACCGTGCCGCGGGAGGCGTTGATGAGAATGCTGCCGTCGGTCATCAGGGCGAGCTGCTCGGCGCCGATCATGTTCTGGGTGCTGGCGGTTTCCGGCACGTGCAGGCTGACCACGTCGGTCTGGGCCAGCAACTGGTTGAGGCTGGGCACCTGGCGGGCGTTGCCCAGCGGCAGCTTGTTCACCACATCGTAGAAGTACACCTGCATGCCCAGGCTCTCGGCGATGACCCCGAGCTGCATGCCGATGTTGCCGTAGCCGACGATACCCAGCTTCTTGCCGCGAATCTCGAAGGCGTTGGCCGCCGATTTCAGCCACTGGCCCCGGTGGGCGGCGGCGTTTTTCTCGGCGATGCCGCGCAGTAGCAGGATGGCCTCGGCGATCACCAGTTCCGCCACCGAGCGGGTGTTGCTGAAAGGGGCGTTGAACACCGCGATGCCGCGGTGGGTGGCGGCGTCCAGATCCACCTGGTTGGTGCCGATACAGAAGCAGCCGACCCCCACCAGTTTTCTGGCCGTCTCGAACACCTCCCTGGTGAGCTGGGTGCGGGAGCGAATGCCCACGAAGTGGGCGCTGGCGATGGCCGTCTTCAGTTCCTCGGTGGGCAGGGCCTTCTGGTGCAGCTCGATATTCTCATAGCCGGACTGGCGCAGGGTCTCCACCGCCGAAGGGTGTACCCCCTCCAGCAACAGGAACTTGATCTTGCTTTTTTCCAATGACTGTTGCGCCATGTAGCAGGCTCCGTGACAGGTGCGAGGGTGTGCGGCGGTTCCGGGGGGCGCGTATGGTACCATATGCGCCCCTGAATGCAGCGCCGGTTCCGGCGCGCCGTGAAAATTACCCGAGGACCTGCCGTGAGTGAGCTGGCTGCCCCCGAACCGGGCCCACAGACACTGAACCCGTCCATCCTGTCTGCCCTGGCCGCCATCGCTGGCGCCGAACGGGTGCTGACCGATCCCGAATCCGCCCTGCGCTACGGCCGCGACTGGACCCGGGTGCACATGCCGGCACCGGCAGCGGTGGTGTTGCCCGGCAGCATTGCCCAGGTACAGGACATCGTGCGCCTGGCGGCCCGCGAGGGCATCGCCATCGTGCCCTCCGGCGGGCGCACCGGCCTCAGCGCCGGTGCCGTGGCTCGCCGTGGCGAGCTGGTGCTGGTCCTCGATCGCCTGAACGCCATTGCCGATTTCAACCCGGTGGAGCGCAGCGTGCGCTGCGGCGCGGGTGTGGTCACCGAGCAACTGCAGCAATTCGCCGAGGCTCAGGGTCTGTTCTACCCGGTGGACTTCGCCTCCGCCGGTTCCAGCCAGCTCGGTGGCAATATTGCCACCAATGCCGGCGGCATCAAGGTCAGTCGCCATGGCATGACCCGCGACTGGGTGGCCGGCCTCAAGCTGGTCACCGGCACCGGCGAACTGCTGGATTTGAACCGCGGCCTAGTGAAAAACAACGCCGGCTACGACCTGCGCCAGCTGGTGATCGGCGCCGAGGGCACCCTGGGCATTGTGGTGGAGGCCACCATGCGCCTGGCGCGCCCGCCCAGGGACCCGGCGGTGCTGGTGCTGGGGGTGCCCGACATGGGCGCCATCATGCAGGTGCTCGCCGCTTTCCAGTCCCGGCTCGACTTGCTGGCCTTCGAATTCTTCTCCGAACTGGCGCTGGCCAAGGTGGTGGCACACCAGGGCCTGCAGCGCCCCTTCGACACTCCGGCGCCCTACTACGCCCTGCTGGAGTTCGAGCAGGTGACCGCCGCCGACATGGAGCAGGCCATGGCGCTGTTCGAGCATTGCGTGGAACGGGGCTGGGTGCTGGACGGGGTGGTCAGCCAGAGCCTGACCCAGGCCCGGGACCTGTGGCGGCTGCGGGAGGATATCTCCGAAACCATTGCCCGCTGGACACCCTACAAGAACGACATTTCCACCACGGTTTCCCGGGTGCCGGATTTTCTGGCGGAGGTGGAGCAGGTGGTCAATGGCGCCTATCCGGATTTCGAGATTGTCTGGTTTGGCCATATTGGCGATGGCAATGTGCACCTGAATGTACTGAAGCCGGACGCGCTGCCGATGGCGGATTTCCAGCGTCGCTGTGGCGAGGTGAGCCAGTGGGTGTTCGAGATTGTACAGCGCTACGGCGGCTCGGTGTCGGCGGAGCACGGGGTGGGGCTGCTGAAGAAGGATTATCTGCACTACAGCCGTTCGCCGCTGGAGGTGGAGCTGATGCGGCAGATCAAACGGGTGTTTGACCCGGCGGGGATTATGAATCCGGGGAAGGTGTTTGATTGAGATTTGCCGGTTTGGTGGCGGCCATGCTGGCCGCTGCATTGCCGGCGGGCGGGGAAGCTCTTCTGCTCCATTGCGGGCGCATGCGGCGCGTTGGCTTTTTCCCGTAAAAAACCAACGCTACTGCGCCCGCAAGGTCTCCACCCCGGATGCCGTGCCCAGCAACAGCACATCCGCCGGCCGCAGCGCAAACAGGCCGTTGGTCACCACACCGGTAATGCCGTTGAGCTTCTCCTCCGTCCCCAGCGGCTGGGCAATGGCAAAGTTGTGCACGTCCAGAATGATATTGCCGTTGTCGGTGATGAAACCCTCCCGGTACACCGGGTCACCTCCCAGCTTCACCAGCTCCCGGGCCACATGGCCGCGGGCCATCGGAATCACCTCCACCGGCAGCGGAAAACCGCCGAGGGTGTGCACCAGCTTGCTCTGGTCGGCGATGCAGACAAACTCCCGCGCCACCGCCGCCACGATCTTCTCCCGGGTCAGCGCACCGCCGCCGCCCTTGATCAGTTGCAGGGCGCGGTTGGTTTCGTCGGCGCCGTCGATATAGAAATCCACCTGGTCCACCACGTTCAGGTCGTAGACCACAATACCGTGGCTGCGCAGCCGCTCGGCGGAGGCATCGGAGCTGGCCACCGTGGCGTTGAGGCGGCCCTTGACGCCGGCCAGGGCGTCGATAAACAGGTTGGCGGTGGAGCCGGTGCCGATACCGACGACCGTGTCGCCTTCGAGTTTGGGGAGGATATAGGCCAGCGCGGCTTCGGCGGCGGCCTGTTTCAGAGCGTTCTGTTGCATCGGGATGTCCTGTGCGAGTGGGCGCCCATTA
>JBKDZQ010000676.1:0-3168 GCA_047971325.1 Parahaliea sp. | reverse complement strand
CGCTGTGTCGCTGCGTGGCACTGCGCAGCCCCGGCTCCTGGCCCAGAAGCTCGCGCGCGATACGCCGGGCCGCCCCGGACTGCTGCCACACCTTCATCACCGCTGCCGGCGAGGGCTTTTCTGTGTCCAGCAGGGCCCGTTCGTCCCCGGGCTTGATCAGCCGGGCACCGAGGCGGATATCCCCCGGGCAGTCCGGCAGTAGCGCCAGCCGGTGCAGGCCGGGGTCGGGGTGTTGCGTGACCAATTGGCCAGCTCCCGCGCGTTCAGCTCCTGAATTTGCGCACGGCGTTCAGCAGTTGCCGACAGGTGATCTGGCCCACCAGTTTGCCACCTTCCACCACCGGGCGCCGGCGCTTGTTTTTCTCCAGCATGTCCTTGGCGACATTCACGATGTCCTCGTTGGGATGGGCCACCACCAGGTTGTCGCTGGCCATGTACTCACCGACGTTGCCGACGGCCCCTTCATTGTAGATGGCACTGAGCGCCGCTCGCAGGCAGTCCATTTCCGAGAGGATACCAACCAGGTTGTTCTGGTCGTCGACCACGCAGACCCCGGAGATCTTGTTGTCGATAATGACCCGCATGGCCTCCAGGATGTTGTCGGTGGCTTTGACCTTGACCGGGTTGGTTAACATATAGTCGCGCAGATTTACGGATTTCAGCATGACGGCTTCCCTGTAAGTTGGCCTGGCTTGTGGCATCTTTCGCCATCTCGGCGATCGCTCAAAGTATAGACGCTAAGTGGTGCAATAGTTGCTGTGGCAGTATGCCCAGCCACAATATCGCCGCCGCCAGCAGCCAGGTTGCAAGCCGGGGGGGCCAGTGGCCGTTCATCTCGGGGGCGCCCGGGTTGTCCCCTGGCCGGCGGCTCATGGTGAACACGACCCGCAGATAATAGTAGATTCCGATGGCACTGCCGACCACCAGGCTGCCCAGCAGCAACCAGTGGCCGCTGCCGCTGGCGGCGCCCACCAGGTAGAATTTGGCCAGGAAACCGGCGGTCAGGGGAATGCCGGCGAGGGATAGCATCGCCAGTAACATCAGTAGCGCCGCGCCGGGCGCTCGCCAGAACAGGCCGGATAGATCCTGCAACAGGCAGCGCTCACCGCCGCCCTGTCCGGCACTCATCATCGCCAGCGGTGCAAAGGCCGCCAGGGTGGTGGCGGTGTAGGCCACCAGGTAGAAGGCCGCCGCCTCCAGCGCAAAGCTGTGGCTGCCGGCGACCGAGGCCGCGGCGAACACGATGAGCAGATAGCCCATGTGGGCGATGGAGGAATAGGCCAGCATGCGCTTGATATTGTCCTGTCGCAGGGCCAGCAGGTTGCCGGCCAGCATGCTCAGTATTGCCAGCACCGCCATCACCTGCACCAGGTCCGGATAGCGCAGCAGGCCGCCCAGGTCGAACCAGCGCAGCAGTACCACCAGTACCGCGGCCTTGGACACGGTCGCCAGGAAGCCGGTCACCGGTGCGGGGGCCCCCTGGTAGACATCCGGGGTCCACAGGTGGAAGGGGGTCAGCGACAGCTTGAAGGCCAGTCCCGCCACCACCATCACCGCGGCCGCTTCCAGCAGGCGCAGTTCGTCGCTGGCTGCCAGCGCCTTGCCCATGGCGTCGAAGGACAGGGTGCCGGTGGCGGCGTAGAGCAGGGCGAAGCCGAACAGGGTGGTGGCCGAGGCGGCGCCTGACAGCACCAGGTACTTGGTGGCGGCCTCCAGTGGCAGCAATGCCTTGTTGGGGTAGGCGATCAGGGCATAGAGGGCCACCGACAGCAATTCCAGGCCCAGCAGCAGGGATGCCAGATGGGTGGCAAAGGCCAGCACGCAAGCGCCGAGTGTGCTGAGTATCAGCAGCAGGTAGAAGTCCTCGGGTTCGTCGCCGCGCTGGCTCAGGTAGCCGGTGGACAGCAGGGTGGTCACTACGCCCGCCAGGCAGAACAGCACCGTGAACAGCCGGGCGTAGGCGTCGCTGAGCAGCAGCGGCGTGACCTGCGTTACCACTCCACCCCGGCAGGCAGAGGCGGCGGCGAGCAGCAGGGTCAGGACTGTGAGGCTGACCGTGATCACCGGTCTCCGGATCAGGGCGATCTGTAGCATCACCACCAGGCTGCCGGCGCCGAGTATGGTCAGTGGCAGCAGGGCCTGCAGGTCGACGAGGGTCACGGGGCCGTTCCTCCCAGGGAGAAATCGAACTGCAGCAGCTGTTCCACCACCGGCCGTGCCAGTTCGAGCACTGGCTGCGGGTAGAGGCCCAGCCACAGCAGGGCCAGCATCATCGCCGCCATCGTGCTCATCTCGCGCGCGCTGAAGTCGGTCATGGTCAGAGCGCTGCGCACTTCACCCTGGAAGCTGCGCTGGATCAGCCACAGGGCGTAGACCGCCCCGGTGACCAGCCCCAGCGCCGCGGCGGCGGCGACCCAGGGCCGCACGGCGAACAGCCCGGCCAGCACCAGGAACTCGGCGATGAAGTTGCCCAGGCCCGGCAGTCCGAGAGCGGCCACTGCGAAGAACAGGGCGCAGGCACCCATGCGCGGCGCCAGCGCCCACAGGCCGCCCATCTGGCCCATGTCGCGGGTGTGCAGGCGCTGCTGCAGGGCGCCCGCCGTCATGAACAGGGCGGCGGAGCTGATGCCGTGGGCCACCATCTGTACCACGGCGCCCTGCAGCGCGAGCGCATTGAAGGCATAGAGTCCAAGCAGTACGAAACCCATATGGCTCACGCTGCTGTAGGCCACCAGGCGCTTGAAGTCCGACTGGGCGAAGGCCAGCAGGGCGCCGTAGAGGATGCCGGTGGTACCCAGGATCATGGCCACCGGCGCGAAGTGGGCGGAGGCCTCGGGAAACAGTGGCAGGCAGAAGCGCAGCAGGCCGTAGGCACCGGTTTTCAGCAGGATGCCCGCCAGCAGCACGCTGCCGGCGGTGGGCGCCTGGGTGTGGGCGTCTGGCAGCCAGGTGTGGAAGGGAAAGGCCGGCAGCTTGACACTGAAGGCGAGGAAAAATCCGAGCATCAGCAGGTAGGCGCTGCGCGGTGTCATTGGTGTATCGAGCAGGTCGAGGTAGCTGAAGCTGAGTGTGTCGCTGGCGCTGTGCAGAATGCCCAGGGTGACAATGGCCACCAGCATAAGCAGGCCCGAGGCCTGGGTGAAGATGAAGAACTTCATCGCCGCCCGG
>JBKDZQ010000675.1:0-2987 GCA_047971325.1 Parahaliea sp. | reverse complement strand
AGACAATTCACCTGATCTGCGCCGGGCTATGGGCGTTTAGCACCTCGGTTGCCTACTATTTCTATCTTGTTCCGA
The DNA here is from genome assembly GCA_047971325.1 of Parahaliea sp. Lineage (GTDB taxonomy): Bacteria > Pseudomonadota > Gammaproteobacteria > Pseudomonadales > Halieaceae > Parahaliea. The sequence goes on along the minus strand of JBKDZQ010000675.1, from coordinate 2,912 downwards.
TAATGAAACTGTGGGGCCACCGGCCGGATGATGACAGCGTAATCCGTTTTCGCAATTGGGCCATGGAGCGATTCGATCAGGGAGCCACACTTGAACACATCGCCTTTCCCATCCTGCTAATTACCGGCCCAATGCTGCTGTTCGCGGGGGGATGGGGGCCCCATAGTCACTGGCTGGTTCTCAAGCTTGTGATTGTCGTACTGCTGTTCATTCCTATCGAAGTTCTCGACTATCACTACTCCCACCTCAAGGGCAGTCAAAAACACCTCAGGCTGGCGAACAAACCCGAAGAGTACGAGCAGGCCATTCACCAGCACTGGCTTTATCTCTTCGCCGTGACGCCACTTATCTCGGTCTTTGTGCCACTGGTGCTGGTGCTGGCGATCTTGAAGCCTTTCTAGAATGAATCGAATCGAACAAGGAATCGAACCATGCTGATTGACATGTTTCCGCCCAAAGGGGCGGCAAAGGAATTCTTCCTGAGCAAACGATTCATGCTCAGGCTATCTCTATTGACCGGGGTGTATATACTGTTTGTGGTATATCCCGCATACGCTTTCGCACTGCTATTTCTTGCCGACGACAGCAGTGGCTTCTCCCCGCGAGCCATTCTTACAGCGCTCACCTCCAGCATTTTCATGGGCTGGTACATGTACTACAGCCTGAAGGCTGGCGGGGGCTCAAGGACATCCGCACGAAAATGGGCGAAAAGAAACTTCGATCTCTAGCTACCGGTCAGGCGCCAGCCAGGGGAGGAGAACACTCAATGGGCAACCGATACCCTCTTTTGCTATCACCCGGCAATCTTGGCCGGCTGACACTTGACAACCATATGATCATGTCTCCCATGACGCGGTTTCGCATAGATCTCAAGGGCGTTCCACTGGCCTCTAACGCCACCTATTATTCGCAGCGCGCTTCCGCGGGACTGATCATTACGGAATCGGCCTATATCGAGCCTCGCGGCATCCAGGACAGCCTTACCGCTGGGATCCATTCCGCTGCGCAGGTCAGCGGATGGAGCGAAGTGAGTGCAGCGGTGCACGGGCAGGGGGGCAGGGTTTTCTGCCAGCTCGCGCACGCGGGCCGCCTTTCACACTCATCGTTGCAGCCTGACGGGGCTTTGCCGATAGCCCCTTCCCCGACCGCGGATGGCGTCAAAATCCGTGTCAAGGGCGAGGAGGATTCGATCGTCCGCTACGAGGATGGCGAAATACCGCGGGAACTGGCACAGGATGAGATCCAGGACCTGGTAAAGGAGCACGGCAGGGCGGCCAGGAGGGCAATAAACGCCGGATTTGACGGCGTTGAACTGCACGCGGGGAGCGGGCACCTTCTTCGCCAGTTTCTGGAGCCCTGTTCAAACCACCGCAAGGACAAATATGGCGGATCCGCGATCAAGCGCTGCCGCTTCGTTATCGAGACGGTCGAGGAGGTGGTCGACTCGATTGGCAAGCAGCAGGTCGGCATCAAGATCTCCCCCAACTTCTCGTACGGCGGAATGAAAGGCTCCCTGGAAAGCATCAGAGAAACCTATGCCGCCCTGTGCGCCGCATTGGCAGCCTTTGACCTGGCTTATATTCATGTGCAAAGACCAATGCTGAATATGCAGTTCGGTCCGCAAGATTACGACCCCGTTCGGCATATTCGCGCGCTTTACCGCAGTAACATGCTGGCAGGTGGAAACTTTAATCGACACAGCGGCGAACAGGCGCTGCGGGAAGGTATCTGCGATTTCATTGTTTTTGGCCGACGATTCCTCGCCAATCCCGATCTACCGACCCGCTTTGAGCTGGATGCGCCGGAAAACTCCTGGGACGACTCGACGCTATACACTCACACCGATACAGGTTTCCTCGACTACCCGGCACTGTCCTGCGCGGAGAAAGCCAAATACCGGTCCTGAGCATCACCTGAACATCACGACTTTATTCCAGCACCCTATTGTGGCAAACTTCCCGCGCCGCGGCAGCGCGGGCCCGGTCACCTCCCCCGCTTCATCGAGCAAACCCCCGCTGCCGACCGAGCACAACCTGGAAAAGCTATGAACCCACCCAAGACAGGTGAACTTCCACTCATGGTTCACCTACTCAAAGCGTATTACTGGTACGATGTCTCGCTGCAGACATCAATGCGACAACGAAGCGAAATACAGCTGAACAGAGCCCAGTCCATGGTTTTATGCAGCATTGCCTTTGGCCTGAACAATCCCGCTCGCATGGCCGAAACGCTTGGCATGAGCCGACAGCTCCTTAACCACCATATCAACCAGCTGGAAGAAAACGAATTGCTGCGCAGGATTCCAGATCCCCATGATAAACGATCCGTCATGCTTGAAGCTTCCGAGTCTGACGAAATTCATAAACATGTTTACGAAGTGCTTTCCGGATTGGACTCGGTTCTGAAAAAGATCCTGGGAACAAAGGATTTTGGCGTCCTCAAGCGCTCGCTGGAGAAAGATTGGGGACCGAAGATGATCATTGACATCGAGAACCGCCAAGTTCCCATTTGATGAAAGCGTGCGGAAGCGCGAACGACAGCACTAGACAGCACGACAAGAGCATCACGGTCGCGTACCCACACCGAAACCGGTGGACAGACTTTCAAAATAACGCTTCATGAAGCAAGCCCCGCCTGACCGGCCAGCGGTCGCAAACCCGCCACCCGGCAAATCGGGTATAGCCGAATATAGCATTGATGCTGTTGCCTCTCCGCCTGGGCTAGCGACCCTTGAAAACCGGCTTATAGGCTTCCGGGTCAGGATTGTTCATCCACAAGCCCAGCGCATACGGCGCGTCTTCACTGTCCAGCACTTTATCCAGCTCGACAACTTCCTGGGCAAAGAAGTCCAGCATGCCTTTGTGCGTATGGTAATTGATTAGCCGCTTTACGCCCTGCAGCGCCAGGGGAGC
>JBKDZQ010000674.1:0-3188 GCA_047971325.1 Parahaliea sp. | reverse complement strand
AAAGTGGAGAAAAACCGAATAGTGCGAACCATTTCGCAGGCCGGCTGGTACCTGGTCAGGAATTGGCCGTGCCGCCGCGTTCTCTCAGGTAGCTCTCCAGCTTGCGCGGCACGAACACGCTGGCGGTATCGTATCCCAACTGGTAGAGATGGTTTTTCTGGTCGGGCGTCAGGTCGAAGTCAACCGAGGAGACCGAGCCGGTTTTCACGATGATGGTACGGTACCAGTAACTGGCGTTCACATATTCCCGGGACAGACTGGTCATAAAGGTGCGCATCAGCAGGGAGATATAGGTTTTCAGGGGGATCAGCGTACTCCCGGGTGTGAGGGTGGTCTGGTTGTCACTTTGCAGTCTGAAGCACAGCGACGGCGTGCCATCGCCCGCCCAGTCGCGAAAAAGCGCGTCCTCCGACAGGATGGCGCCGTCTACCAGAATGTAGTCCCGGTAGTGCTTGAAACTGAAAATCAGCGGGATCGACATGGAATAGCGCACCGCCTCGGAGATTTTCATCTCCGGCGTGGAATCCCGGTCGAAGATCACCGGGCCGCCGCCGTTGACGTCGGTGGCGACGATGTGAAGCGTGGTATCAAGGTCGGCGAAGCATTTGCCGTCGAGCAGGTGGTCCATCCAGCGCTCGAACTCATCGCCGGAATTCATGCCGCCATTGCGCAGCAGTCGCAGCACGGAGCCGCGGGTGAAGTGGCGGAAATTGGTGTCCAGCGCCAGTTGTTGCATCTGCGGCAGCGGCATGCCGGCGCAATACAGCGACGAGACAATGGAGCCACCCGATACTCCCACCAGGCGGTCAAACGGAATGTTCCTGTCGCGCAGCGCGGCGAGGATGCCGATGTGGGCGGGCAGGCGCGCACCACCGCCGGCAATGATGGGAACTATGCGCGGCGACGTCGGATGCGGATCGGACACACAATAGCCTCGCGGCGGCACTATCAGTCGCGGCAGTATGAACCAACTTGTTGGTGCCTCCAAGGGCCCCGGTTAGCGCTGGCGCCGGCGAGGGCGTACCGCTTCAATTGTCTGATTGCCAGGGTGCAGGCGGAAACGGGGGTGCTGGTGTTCTGCTTTTGCGCCCTTGCGGCGGCCTGAATTTTGGTAGAAACCGCTATTTCCGGCCCGCCTGGCTTTGCTCCTTTAGTCGCCGACGGATATGGTGGATAATGGCTTGCCTGCCCATGCAAGGTTCCTGTTCCCCGGGGGCCGGGCAGGTGCGGATGCATCACTCACAGATCACCTCTACGCAGGAGGAAAACCCTATGAACAAAGATGCTTATCAACAGAAGGCAAAAGCCAAGCTGGACGAGTGGAAAGCCGACCTCGACAAACTCAAGGCAAAGGCGGAGGGTGCCCGCGCCGACGCCAAGATCAGCGCCGACAGGCGCATCGAGGAACTGCAGGCAAAAATCGATGACGGCGAGGCGCGGCTCAACGAAATTTCCCACTCCAGCGCAGAGGCATGGGAGTCGCTGAAGGACGGCTTTGAGTCTGCCTCCAGGTCGATAAAGTCAGCGTTTTCCGACGCTGCTGATAAATTCCGCTAGGCCTGCTTGCCTATAGCCCAATGCCTCTTGGTTAGGCGCCCGAACCGGCGCCTGCACCGCACGATGCGCCGGACCAAGTGTCATTGGTCCGCCGGCTCAGTAACTGCGGTACACCAAAAACAGGTCTTTCTTTTCTCTGGCTGAACGGGTCAGCCAGTCCCGCAGGGTGTCCACCTCGTAGGAGAGGGATTCCAGGGCCTGGGTGTACTGGTAGGGGTCTTCCAGGGTGCTGGCCACCATCCGTTCCACCAGTTCCGCCGGTGTTTCCCCCTCATCGAGATTGGATGGGTCCTGCGCGAACTCGGTCCAGCTGGCTGTCGCCGTTAGCGCAACCACTTCGAGGAAGCGCCTGGCGCGTTTCGAATCGTGACCGGACTGCACATCCTCGGCGCCCCTTACATAGGGTGCAAGGCCGGCCAGTGCCTTGGCGAAACCGGCCGCTTCCGTGTGGGACACCACCGACACCCGGGCGTGGTATTGAGTATCACCCAGCTTGCCCCTGAGCGTCGCTGGCAGGGTTGGCGGGGTTTCCTGGCCTGTGCCTGACTCCACGCGCATGAACAGTGCCGCCAGTTCCCTCTGCGGGGTGAGGCCCAGAAAGTTGCCCGCGGTATAGAGGTCGACGAAGGGCAGGCCGATAAAGCCGCGTTCGTTGGGCGTGGTCAGGTGCCGGAACAGCAACTCCAGTGCAAAGCCGTTGATACTTGTGTTGTCGCGCGCCTGCCCGGCTACCAGCTCGCCCACCGCCCGTCGCCACATCTGTGGATCCTGATAGCGTTCTTCCAGTCCGTTGTCAGCGACGTACTCCCTGTCGGCGAGCAGTGCTGATTGCAGTGGCCCGTCCCCGGAGCCGATCGCCGAGGCGACCGCGCCGGCGTCGATGAAATAGGCCCCGAGGCTGTATTCCGTGGCCAGCGCCAGCGCGCCTGTCCAGAGGCAGATTGCGGTGGCCATCAGGGGGAGAAGGGTTTTGCGGTGGCGGCAACACAGGTGTAGAAGCATGCTCAGGTACTCGTTTGCAAAAAAACCAAATGGCTGACGACGACAATGGCAGAAGCCGTGGAAATGTCCAGCTCGCCCGTCAGCAAGTCCTGGCACACCGCCTTGCTCTCGGGCATGGGAGTCAGTGGCGAATCATAGGCCCAGGGGGCAGGTATCATTCGACCTTGGTCGAGTTGCCCTGCCGGTGGTGAGGAGTATCATCGTGGGTCCGTGGCGAATCACAATGGATTGATAACATGTCTGAGTTCCCCTTGCACAAAGTACCCGCCAGTTTCAGCGATGCACATATCAACGCCGAACGCTACCGGGAAATGTACCGGCGCTCCATCGATGAGCCCGAGGTCTTCTGGGCCGGGCAGGCCTCGCAGTTCCTGAGTTGGGACAAGCCCTGGGACCGGGTTGTGGAAGCCGACTTCCTCCAGGGCAAGGCCGAATGGTTCGGTGGCGGCCGGCTCAATGTCAGCGTCAACTGCATCGACCGCCACCTGCCGGCACGGGCCGACCAGACGGCCTTCATCTGGGAGGGCGACGACCCCGCCGAGAGCAGGCATATCACCTACGGCGAACTCAAGAGCGCCGTGTGCAAGCTGGCCAACGTACTGCGCGAGCGCGGCGTGAAAAAGGGCGAC
>JBKDZQ010000673.1:0-2687 GCA_047971325.1 Parahaliea sp. | reverse complement strand
GCTGTCCTGCAGGCGCAGCGCCAGTCGATGGGAGTCGAGGAGTTCGCTTACCAGCTGGTAACTGGTGGCAACGACAACCAGCACGAATCCGGGAGCCGCCACCAACGGCAGCCGCGGCAGGCCCAGCGCCATCATCGCACCGGTCAGCACCATCACGAGGATCAGGAGGAACCAACTTCCGCAAACGATCAGTGCGGCATTGCGGACCGGGCCAGATTCCCGGAACGCGCACCACAGGGTTTGGCCAATGTAGAGGAGCAGGATCACGTTGCCGGCCTGCGCGACGACGACCCACGGGTTGACGATGCCGACCGGATGCGAGATCGCAGCCCCCCACCACTCTGAACGGGCAACACCATCCACGGAGAGGAAGTTCAGGTTCTCGCCAGTCGTGAAATTCAAGGCCAGTGCGAGCAGCCGCAATCCGATCGCAGCCATGGCAATGCGCAGGTCGCCATAACCGAACCACTTGTGCAGCACGTACACGATCGCCAGCGCCATGCATGCAATGGGCACGTGCATCCAGCGAATCGCGTTGGCCATCACGTCCGGCGACTGGCTTCGGTAGATGGCCAACTCGAACAACGCCAGCGCCCCGATGCACAGCGCAGCCGATCTTGCCCGCCACCGAACCGATCGCCGCCCACTGCGAACCGTGCTCGCCCTGATGCTCCAGCACCAGCCGCACAGCCCGTTCTTGTACCTCGGGGGAAAACTTCGGGGACTTTCTCATGGCTCCATCCTCTCAAGTGAAGGAGCCTCCGGGAAAGTCGGGGCGATTCAGACTTCTTCATGGAACCTCTTGGCGGAAACGATGCCAGAAAGCTCTACTTCTCAGGTGTGCGGGATCAGGGGGAGCTTACGGACGCAGGCCGGTCAGCAAGAGCATCGCAGGCACAGCGAAGGGCAACTCCCGTTGTTCTGAAGCCTCGCAACTTTCTTTCACGCAAAGAAAAACCCCCAGCCGGAGCTGGGGGTTTTGGGTAAAGACCCTGGCGATGACCTACTCTCACATGCTGAACTGCACACTACCATCGGCGCGTACGCGTTTCACTTCCGAGTTCGGAATGGGATCGGGTGGTTCCACGCAGCTATTGTCACCAGGGAGACGGTGGAGCGTCGCACGGCATGCACGAAAGGCATGCCAGCGCCGTCTCTCATAGGGTTTGGAACGTAGCGAGTGTCGGGCCGAACGTCGACGCGTCGTCGAGTCCAAGGCCACTTGAGGTTATATGGTCAAGCCACACGGATCATTAGTACTGGTTAGCTCAATACATTGCTGCACTTACACACCCAGCCTATCAACCACCTGGTCTTGATGGTTCCTTTAGGGGACTTGTGTCCCGGGAGATCTCATCTTGAGGCGCGCTTCCCGCTTAGATGCTTTCAGCGGTTATCGTTTCCGAACATAGCTACCCGGCAATGCCACTGGCGTGACAACCGGAACACCAGAGGTTCGTCCACTCCGGTCCTCTCGTACTAGGAGCAGCCCCTCTCAAATCTCCAACGCCCATGGCAGATAGGGACCGAACTGTCTCACGACGTTCTGAACCCAGCTCGCGTACCACTTTAAATGGCGAACAGCCATACCCTTGGGACCGACTACAGCCCCAGGATGTGATGAGCCGACATCGAGGTGCCAAACACCGCCGTCGCTATGGACGCTTGGGCGGTATCAGCCTGTTATCCCCGGAGTACCTTTTATCCGTTGAGCGATGGCCCTTCCATACAGAACCACCGGATCACTAAGTCCTACTTTCGTACCTGCTTGATCCGTCGATCTTGCAGTCAAGCACGCTTATGCCTTTGCACACAGTGCGCGATGTCCGACCGCGCTGAGCGTACCTTCGAGCTCCTCCGTTACTCTTTAGGAGGAGACCGCCCCAGTCAAACTACCCACCATACACGGTCCCCGACCCGGATCACGGGCCTAGGTTAGAACGTCAAGCACGACAGGGTGGTATTTCAAGGTTGCCTCCACGACAGCTAGCGCCATCGCTTCAAAGGCTCCCACCTATCCTACACAGACGAACTCAACGTTCAGTGTAAAGCTATAGTAAAGGTTCACGGGGTCTTTCCGTCTTGCCACGGGAACGCTGCATCTTCACAGCGATTTCAATTTCACTGAGTCTCGGGTGGAGACAGCGCCGCTGTCGTTACGCCATTCGTGCAGGTCGGAACTTACCCGACAAGGAATTTCGCTACCTTAGGACCGTTATAGTTACGGCCGCCGTTTACCGGGGCTTCGATCAAGAGCTTCGCCTTGCGGCTGACCCCATCAATTAACCTTCCGGCACCGGGCAGGCGTCACACCCTATACGTCCACTTTCGTGTTTGCAGAGTGCTGTGTTTTTGATAAACAGTCGCAGCGGCCTGGTTACTTCGGCCCCCCTCAGCTATTCACCAAAGGGGGCGCACCTTCTCCCGAAGTTACGGTGCTATTTTGCCTAGTTCCTTCACCCGAGTTCTCTCAAGCGCCTGAGAATTCTCATCCTGCCCACCTGTGTCGGATTACGGTACGGTCTGCACAAGCTGAAGCTTAGGAGCTTTTCCTGGAAGCGTGATATCAGCAGCCTAGTCCTATATGGACCGGTCCTTAGTCTCAACGTTGCGCCCCCGGATTGGCCTAAGGGCACCGCCTCAACTTTCTCACCCGGACAACCAACGCCGGGCCTGCCTAACCTTCT
>JBKDZQ010000672.1:0-5420 GCA_047971325.1 Parahaliea sp. | reverse complement strand
CTCGAACGTGCCGGGCGCGAGCGGCGCTGGGGGGATTTCCTCGCCCTGATGCCCGAGGAGCCCAAGGGCATCGAACTCAAGTGCTATTATTTGCGCGCCCGCCGGGCCCGGGGTGACCTCGAGCAGGCCTGGGAGGGCGCCGGTCGCCTGTGGGTGTACGGTAAATCACGCCCCGATGTCTGCGACCCTCTGTTTGCCGCCTGGATGAACGCCGGCCAGCTCAACGATGAGCTGGTATGGCAGCGCCTGTTGCTGACCTTCGATACCCGCCAGCGCTCCCTGATGCGTTATGTGGCGAGCCTCGGCAGTGCCGATCTCGCGCCCTGGGCCCGGCGCCTGCAGCAGGTCTACGCCAGTCCCGATGTGCTGCGCCAACTGAAGCTGCCACCGGAGGATGCGCGTTCACAGGATATCGCTACCCGCGGCCTTAACTACCTGGCCCGTTATCGGCCGGAAAAGGCGCTCGATGACTGGCAGCGTTTCCAGGGTGAACTGGTGTTTGACGCCGATCAGCGGGAGGCGGTGGAGTCCGCCATTGCCTTGCGCAGCCTGCACGCCAAGTCCACGGCCAATCGCGACTGGTTATCGGGCGCCCTGGCGCGCCTGAAGGACGACCACCTGGTGGAGTTGCGCCTGCGCTGGGCACTGGAGGAGCAGGACTGGGAGGGGCTTGACCGGGCCTTGCAGCTGCTGTCGCCGGCCTTGCGTGAGGCCAAGGTCTGGCGCTATTGGCAGGCCCGGGTCTGGGAGCAGCGGGGCCTGGGTGAGGAAGCGCGCAGGGCCTTCGCCGAGCTGGCACAGGAGCGGGACTACTACGGCTTTCTGGCCGCAGACCGGCTGGGCGTACCCTATCGCTTCAACCTGCAAAAGCATAGCCTGACGCAAGAGCAGCGGGTGACCCTGCGCTCCCTGCCCAGTGTGCAGCGCACGGCGGAGCTGATTTTCCAGGAAGAGCCCGCCAATGCCCACTCCGAGTGGCTGCAGCTGCTGGGGCAGCTGCAGGACGATCAGTCCCGGGTGCTGGAGCTTGGCAGCCTGGCGGCCGAGGAGGGCTGGTATCGCATGGCGATCGATGCCGCCGGCAGAGTAGGTGCCTGGGATGCCCTGGATTTGCGTTTCCCCACCCCCTACGTGGACACCTTTTCCCGTTACGCCAGATTGCGCCAGGTATCGAATACCGAGTTGATGGCCATCGCCCGCCGTGAAAGCAGCTTTTACCCGCGGGCTCATTCGGCAGTGGGGGCGAGAGGGCTGATGCAGATCATGCCGCCCACGGGACGACAGGTGGCGGCGGGGCTGGGTGTGCGCAGCAGCAACGGGGCCCTGTACCAGGTGGAGCACAATGTCATGCTCGGCAGCGCCTACTACCGCGAGCTGCTGGACCGCTTCGGCGGCAACCGGGTGTTTGCGCTGGCCGCCTACAACGCCGGCCCCCACCGGGTGGATCGCTGGCGTCACAAGGCGGGCAAGACCCTGCCGGTGGATGTGTGGACGGAAACCATCCCCTATCGGGAAACGCGCAATTACGTGCAGAGGGTGCTGGAATACAACACGGTCTTCCAGCACCTGCTGGGCACGGGGCAGGAGAGCCTGCTCAGCCCCGCCGAGCGCTCAGCGGCTTACTAGAGCGGGTGCCTGCTCAGGCGCTGCAGCGAGCGGCGCCGGTACTGAGGCAATCTTCCTGCTCCAGGCTTCTGCTGCCCCCCGCGCGCTGGTAGAGCAGCCAGGCGATGGCCGTGCTGTAGCTGAGGTTGGTGGTCAGCTCGGCGTCCGGGTTGCTCAGGAAGGCGCGCTGGCTGGCCAAGCCCCGTATCCGGCTGGCCATCTCCGGCTTGAAGGCCAGGTAGCGGTCCCAGATGTCGCGGTGCTGGGCGGCGGTGATGCGGAACAGCCCAAGACCGTCCTTGCGCGCCGAAAACAGACCCAGGTCCGGCGTCGAGACGGCCGCGTCCACCAGGAAAGACTCCGTGGGCGAATTCCACACATCCAGGTACTCAAGGGTTGGCCGGATGACCTGTTCTCTCAATTGCTCTGCGGTAGCGTACATAACCCACTTCCTCGCCAGGATGAATATTCCTTCGGGTACTGCTGTTGCACACTCAATGGGGTTCTTGCAACGGGGTGGGGCAGTGTCGCCCCCGCTGGCACTGGTGTTATCCGGTGTTCTCCCGTTTTTAACGACCAATGCACGCCCGTGACCGCATTTTTAGCACAGGCCAAAAATAAGTCCATTAAAAATAAGGAGTTGAGATTCTTTTTTTAAAGTTTTTTTGCAATTGGACCGTAACCGCTGGTTCTTATGTGCCATTCATCATGGCTATATGTGGATAAAATTCACTATATAGCGATAAAATTTGGCTAAATTTCGGTAAAAATGCTGGAATCGGAAAACTTAGCCTCCCGCCAATTTTACCTTGTAGCCTTTCTGTTCCAACAGGGTCTTCACCGCGCCGCGCTGGTCGCCCTGGATTTCGATGCTGCCATCTTTGACGGCGCCTCCCACTCCACAGTGTTGCTTGAGGGTCTTGGCCAGAGCCTTGAGCGCGCTGTCGCCCAGGGGCAGGCCGCGGATCACGGTGACGGCCTTGCCGCCGCGCCCTTTGGTTTCACGCTGAATGCGCGCGATGCCGTCGCCGACGCTGGCTGGCCTGTCCCTGCCACAGATGCAGTCCGCCACGGGTCGGGCGCACTGGGGGCAGCGTCGCCCACTGTCGGTTGAATAAACCAGTCTGCTGCCGGCTTTGTCCGCCTTCGCCATATCACCTCCGTGCGTTCTGCAAATCGCGGCAGTATAGTAGCCGGCCACGCCATTTTGAACGCAAAGTGCATGCTTGAACGGAGAGTGCCATGAGCGACCCTGACCTGCTTGCCCTGTTGCAGGACCTGCAGACGCAGCTTGCCTTTCAGGACGATACCATCGCCGCCCTGAACGATGCCCTGGCTGCCCAGCAGCGGGAACTGTTGGTACTGCAGCGGCAGCTCACGTTGCTCAAGCAGCGCCTGGACGAGCAGGCCACCGCACTGGCGGATCTGCCCGCCGCCGGAGCGGCCAGCGAGCGCCCGCCCCACTACTGAAAAGTGCAATCGATGCAAGTATCGTGGTGCCGATCTGCGCGGCGCTGGGCAATGCGGTGACCGTGAGCCCGTTGATCAAAATGACCGGCGAAACCGGCTTCAACGCAGTCATCTTTGACGCTCTGGAAGTCGACGACGGCTTCCGGCTGGACGAGCTCGGCTGGGAGCTGTCCACCACGCCGCTGGAGGTGCGGGACCGCCTGCTTTGTCCAGGATGCTGCTGGACATGGACAGCGCCGCCTGAGGCGATGGCCGCCGTGGACATAACCCGGGGGCAGGCATAGCCACAGCGCACCATGGTATGGGCACCGTCGTCGTCCAGCCATATATTCAGTCCCGGTGCGAGCGGGTTGCTCTGGCCGCCAATGGCGTTGAGTTCGTTGGCGAGTGCCTGCATGCCAGCTTTCAGGTAGGCCGGCGTGCCGCGCTGCGCGCACCCTGATCCATGCCGAGCAGGGATTGCATAGCGCAGGGGTGTGTCGTGCAAGCTGAAATAGGGTGCCAAGTGCCCAGCGGCGGATTACTGGTAAATACCCCGTTCAGGTCTAGACTGTCACTAGAGCAGCGCGTTTGAGGGGCGCGTTTTCGCAGCCACGGGAGGATTGGGTGCAACATGTGGAATGATCGGCGCAGCGCCGCAACAACGGGAAGATCGTTGTTGCGGCTGGTAGAGTGTGGCTGCTATGTGTTGGGAGTGGCCTGCCTGGGTCTGTTTTACGGCCAGCTGGCGCTTGGTGAGGCGGCGCGCCAGCGGGATATCGCGGCGTTTACAGCGCAGCAGCAGGTAGTGGATACGGCACAGCAGCGGGTAGTGGACGTCAGGGAGAGCGACGACAGTGCTGCCGAAGAGGCGTCCCCCTTGATGGCAACACCGGCGATCGACGCCGGCACCCTCGTCGCTCCCGACACCCGTACCTGGGCACCGGGGCGCATCGAGAGCTACCGGGCCAGTCTCGAGCAGCCCATGCCATCGGTACTGGGAGTACTGCAGCTGCCCCAGGTGGGACTGGAATTGCCGGTCTACGCCACCAGTTCCGAGTTGGCCCTGGATCGCGGCGCGGGGATTATAGGGGGTATGGCCTACCCTCACGAGGGCGGCAACATCGGCATTGCCGGACACCGGGACGGTTATTTCCGCGCGCTCAAGGATGTCGCCGTGGGCGACCACATCACCCTGCAAACCCTTGCCGGCGCAAAGCGGTTTACGGTCGAGGCGATGCAGATTGTCGACATCGGCGACACGCACATACTGGCCGAAACCGACCAGCAGCGCCTCACCCTCGTTACCTGTTACCCCTTTTACTTTGTCGGGCATGCGCCGCAGCGTTTTGTTGTGACTGCTTCCCTCGACAGCAACCTTGTCAATTGAATATGGAGGAATTGACATGCTGAAAAAACTGATGACCACAACAGCCGTCGTTGCGGCACTGGGTACCGGCGCACCGGCCATGGCCCAGAGCGCCCCCATCTGCGATGACATCGAATGGTCCAGCTCGATCGTGGCGGAGTATCCCGATATCGTCAATTCCTGCCAGGGTGTCTACGAGAAAGACGGCGAGTTGTATGCCAAGGCTATTGTCGAGGTGCAGCGGGTGCGCGGCAATCGCATCACCTTCCGCCCGCTGCATACCGATGGCAGCAAGGGCCCGACCTACAGCATCCAGGTGCCGCGGGAGTTCCGGGCGCATATCGCCGGGCGCGACTACCGCGCCAGCGAACTGGCCCGCGGCCAGAATCTGAATGTCTACCTGCCGCACGACCGCTGGGCACTGGCGGTGGAGGAAGAGGGGGACTTCGACATCTTCGCGGTGATCCTGATCGAGGAAGAGGTGGTGGAAATGCCGGATACCGCCAGCCCCCTGTTTCTGTTCGGCCTGGCCGGTGGCGCCCTGGTGTCGGCGGGCGGGCTGATCACGCTGCTGCGTCGTCGGCGCGGCTGATTCGGCGCTACCGCCAGCCAAGGGGCCCCTGTCTGGAGGGCCCCTTGCTCATCAAAGCGCTGCTGTCTCCGCTTAACCCTCGTCCCAGACGCGGCGCAGGGGCTCGCCGAAATCATCGTAGATCACCTTGCGTTGCAGGTGGCTTGCCCGTGTGCGCCGGGAGGATGGAGGAGGCTTCTGCCTGGCCTTGCGACGCTCTTCAATGGCGGCCACCACTTCCGGCACCGGCGTGCGCGGGGTGCGTGGTTGCGCAAACAGCCGTTCACTCGGGCCGAAGCGCTGTGTGAAGGGGTCGCGGCCGCTGGTGCCCCGGGGCACGGCGGTGACCGTGCCGCCCTGGCGCAGGAAGTGCTCGGTGGCCTGCTCCAGGTCGGCGCGCAGATCGGCTTTGGTGACGGGTTTCTT
>JBKDZQ010000671.1:0-1794 GCA_047971325.1 Parahaliea sp. | reverse complement strand
ATGCGCGGCATCCACCTGCTTCAGCCAGGCGTGACCGGTGGAGCTGGCGCTGCCGTGGTGGGCCGCCAGCAGCCAGTCGCTGACCAATTCACCGCGCCAGCGCTGCACCAGGGCGCGCTCCCGCTCGCTGTCGATATCCCCCGGCAGCAGCAGGCGCCAGTGACCCACCTGTACCTGCACCACGCAGGAGGCGTTGTTGCGCGACAGACCCGATTCATGCGCCGGCGCCAGCACCCGGAAGCGCACCTCGCCCCCCGGCCACTGCCAGGACTCCCCCGCCCGGCAGACACGACCCGCCACCCCGGGCAGGGTGCCGACCAGGGCCACAACCCGGGGATCAGCCCCGGTCAATACCTGCCCGACCGGCAGTTGGGACAGGATGTCGGCGGCGCCGGCGCTGTGATCACTGTCGCCGTGGCTCAGCACCAGCTGGTCGAGGCGGCGAATACCACGGCTGCGCAGCAGCGGCAGGACCACACTGGCAGCGACGGTGGGGCCGCCGGCCACGCCGCCGCCGGTATCGTAGAGCAGGGCGCGGTGGCGGTTGTAGACCAGCACCGAGCTGCCCTGACCCACGTCGACAAACAGCACATGGACGGCGCCCTCGCCGGCGGTGCTGGCACTGGCCGGCGGCAGCAGGGCCGGCAATAGCAGCAGCGCCACCGCCAGATGGCGGCGCGGTGAACCGACGCAGCCCGCCAGCACCACCGCCAGCACCGCCAGGGCGCACTCCAGCGCCGTGGGAGAGAAATAGGTATAAAGTGCCGCGGGATGGCGATCCAGCAACCAGCGGGCGGCGGGCAGCAGTTGCTCCAGCGGGGCGGCGGCCAGTTGCCACAGCAGCGCCGCCAGATCATCGCCCAGCCAGCAAGCGGCCGCCCCCAGCAGGGCCAGAGGCACCACCCACAACCCGATCAGGGGCACCATCAGCAGGTTGGCCGGCGCCGCTACCAGGCTGCTGCCGCCGAACCAGGCCCCCGCCAGTGGCACCATGGACAGGGTCATGAACAGGTGAACGCCGGCCGCACCTGGCCAGGACCGCCGCTCCGGTAAAAAGAGGTTGCGCCACAGCAGGCAGGCCACGGCGCCAAAGGACAGCCAGAAACCACTGCCGAGCCCGGCCAGGGGATTGACCGCCAGCAATAGCGCCGCCGCCAACAGGAGGTTGTGAGCGGAGGCCGCGCCCCGTCCCCACCAGGCGGCCACTGTCACGCAGGCCACCATCACCAGGGCCCGCACCGTGGCCAGGGTGAAGCCCGCCAGTGCCCCGTACAGGGTGCACAGGGCCAGCACCAGCAGGCCCGGCAGCCACCGGGCCCAGCGCTCCCGCCCCGCCGCCAGCAGGGGCAGAGCGAGAACCCGGCCCAGGCCCAGGGCAAGCCCCGCGACCAGGGCGATATGCAGCCCGGAAATCACCAGCAAATGGGACAGGCCATAGTGCTGGAACAGGCGCCATAAATCGGTATCCAGGGCACTGCGGTCGGCCACGGTAATGGTCTGCAGTACCCCCCGCGCCTCGGCTGACAGGGGCTGGGCCGCGAGCCGGTCGCTGATCACCTGCCGCAGGCGGTGGTGCCAGCTGCCCTGGGCCGGAGCCAGGCGCCGGGCGGCGCTGGCGCCACTGCGAACGCTACCGGTGGCATCGATGCCACTGCTGGCGAACCAGCCCTGCATATTGAAAGAGCCCGGATTGACCAGCCCCCAGGGACGTTTCAGCAGCACCTCAAAGCGCCAGCGCTCTCCCGGAACAAGGCGCTCACCGCCGTAGTACATCAGCAGCAGCCGGCGCGGCCC
>JBKDZQ010000670.1:0-6407 GCA_047971325.1 Parahaliea sp. | reverse complement strand
ATTGATGCCAGCATCGTAGGTGGTCCTGAATCGACACCTTCCAACCTGGTCTGACGCCACGAACACTATCCACTGACTCCCACACGTCAGGAGATACCCACATGGCCACCAAAGCACAATCCGCGGCCCTTGCTGAACAGTGGCGCCAGCACGTCGATGCCTGGAAAGCTTCAGGCCAGTCACAGTCCACGTTTTGTCGCGACAACGAGCTGAACTACCACCGACTCTGCTATTGACAGAGAAAATGCCATCAACAAACTGCGGCAACATCGCAAATACGACCCCCTGTAATCCACAGGATGTATATCAGATAGTAGAAATATGAATTTTTTGTGAATGAGCCAGCGGAGTAGGATTTACTCGATGGTCAAAAACACCCGGAACAAGTGAGGTTCGACGTACTGGGGAAGGTCGCCCAGGGCTCACTGGGGCTATGGACGATGATATTTGACCTGACATTGCCGAGAAATTGGCGGATAGACCAGCACTAACGGCCCAGAGGCTCAGGATCCAGATAGTGAAAAATAAAGGAATCGGAGTCATTGCCGCACTGGCCCTGCAACTGGCCAGTATCCATGCGCAGAGCCAGGAAGTAACACCACAGGCCAGGGGACCGATAATCGATGTGCACGTGCACTCTGCCGATATCGTAAAGCACTTCCTGCCGGCGGGACCGCCCCACCACTTCTGCCACGACCCCTTTGAATTTACCGACCCCGGCGCCCAGCCGATGAAACGGGACCAACCGAGTCTCGATGACATCATTAGCTGTGGCGGCCAGGAGATGAAATCACCCGAAACCAACGAAGCCTTCCGCGAGGAAATTCTGGCGGAGATGAAAAAGTACGATATTGTCCTGGGTATCAATAGCGATACCGATCTCGCCCGTATGAAAGAATGGGAGCAGGCAAGCGACTTTGAATTATGGCCTGCCGCACTGGTTTGGAAAGGGGGCTGGTCCGCCGAAGAAACACGAGCACTGGCGCAGCAGGGCAAGGTCAAGGTCATCGGCGAGATCGCCGTGCAGTACAACGGTCTGGGAGCCGACGATCCGATGCTGCAGGATTATTACGCTTTGGCCGAAGAGCAGGATTTGCCCGTTGGCATCCACATCGCCGCCGGCGCTCCGGGCAACGACTATATTGGCTATGCGGGCAGCGACCCCTTCAATTCTGCCGCCACCCGGCCGCTGGACGTTGAAAGGATTCTGCGCAAATACCCGAAACTGCGTATCTATGTGATGCACGCCGGCTGGCCGGCACTGGACGAAATGCTGCTGCTGATGTACATGCACCCCCAGGTCTACGTCGATATTTCCATGATCAACTGGACCATCCCCAGGAAGGAGTTCCACCGCTACCTGGAGACACTCATGGGTGCCGGCATGGGTAAAAGAATCATGTTCGGGACAGACTACGGCTCCTGGCCGGCCGCCGTGGGCGAGTCGATAGAGGCCATTGATACGGCTGAATTTCTCACCGCAGAACAGAAGCGGGATATCTTCTACAATAATGCTGTCAGGTTTTTACGACTGGATCCCAAGACGCTAAAGCCGCTGGCGAAGCGGCAATAACTGCCCCGGGCCCCATCAGTATGTGCCCGGTGCGCCACAGAGCTCGCCGGCCTGATGGCCATAAGACCATCTGAAAGTTCACGGGTTAATCGTTATGTCTGGCTTATGCGTATCGGTCGTGGGCTGCGGCGCCATCGGCAGCCTATACGCAGCGCATCTCACTGCGCTCCCCGATGTGGATGTCTGGGTATACGATCCGAACGCCCAGCTCATCGACGCCGTAAAGTCCCATGGCCTGGCCGTGTCGGGCCTGGCCGATCTGCGCGCCACAGTCAACGCAACCAGTGACCCCGCCCAACTCCCGCCTAGCGACTTCGGACTGATTGCCTGCAAGGTCCAGCACACCCGAGCGGCGATCTCCTCTACCGCACATGCCTTTGAACATGGCGCTGTTTGTTCTTTGCAAAACGGCATAGCAAGCGACGAGGTGCTGTATGAATACAATCCTTCGGTCATCAGCTCATCGATTTATCTGGGCGGGCGGCTGGTACTGCCCGGCACAGTTGAACTGGACACAACAGGGATAGGCTGGATAGGCTGCTACCGCCCGTTCCCGGACGGCGCGGATCGGCTGACCCGGCTGTCCACTTTACTCACCGCCGCGGGCCTGGAAACGCGCTGTCACGACAACATACTGGGTGTGAAGTGGAGCAAGCTGATTTTCAATTGCGCGGCGAATCCGGTTTGTGCTCTGACCGGGCTTACATTCGGGCGAGTATTTGGCGATAGCGCGTTGCGGGAACTGGTACTGGCGCTTGCCCGCGAAGGTATCGAAGTGGCTGCCGGTTCCGGCATCACTCTCAGCGAGGACCCGGTTACGCTGCTCGAAAAGGCCCACAGGGAAGCCTTCAACCATATCCCGAGCATGCTCAACGATGTACTTCACAAGCGACCCACCGAAATCGATGCACTCAATGGCAGCCTGGCACAAGCGGGGAACAGTGCGGGCCTGAGCTGCACGATGAACGCACATATCACTGCCCTGATCAAGGGCCTGGAGGCTTCGTGGGCTTAAAGCCGCTTCGGCAGTGCGTTCCTTTCTGCCAACAACTGGATCAGCTCTTTCAGGCGGCCACGCCTGTACTCATCCAGGTCCTGATTCCGGTAGTCGAAAAAGCCGCGCCCATCGCGCATACCGTTGCGCCCGGAGGCCATGTTGTTACGAATGATGTCCGGCGCGGCAAATCGGGGTGAGAGGGCCTCCTCCAGATAATTTGCAGCATAGTAAAGGATATCTCCACCTCCCCAGTCGATAAACTCCAGCAGGCCGAGTACGGCAAAACGTGGACCAAAACCATAGCGCACCGCTTTATCCACATCCTCGGCACTGGCGACCCCCTCTTCCACCAGGCGAGCCGCCTCATTCATCGCCAGTGCCTGAATCCGCGGAACGATATATCCGGCGGAGGCGCTACAAACTACCGGCACCTTGCCAATCTCCTCCAGCGAGGCCATCAACCGGTCGACACTTCGCTGAGCCGTCCACTCACTGCGACTGATTTCTACCAGTGGCATGAGGTGGGCGGGATTGAGCCAGTGGGCATTGAGGAATCGCTCGGGAGCATCCACCATATGAGCGAGTTCAGTGACCAGGAATGTCGAGGTTGTCGAAGCGACGACTGCGTCTGACTGTGCGTGCTCAGAAACAAAGGCGAACGCGGCCTCCTTGGCCTCGCGCACTTCCGGCACTGCCTCGTAGATGATTAAACAGTGAGGCATTATCGCCCGCCCCCGCACCCTATCGACAAGCTGCACGCGCTCCAGGGTCGCGGCAATCGCCTTCGGATCCAGCAGGTGAGCCTCTGCCAGGAACTCAAGATCGATTTGCATTTCCGCCAGGACCTGTTCGGCAAGCACCTCGAACTCCCCGGCAGATCGACCCCTGATATCCATGAGGGTGACCTCGCGGCCGGCATAGCAATAGGCCAGGGCAATGCCCCTGCCCATCCGGCCAGCGCCGACAACACCAATCATCGAGCGTCGCTCTCACCGACAGCCGGAACGATCCCCCTGGCCAGCAACAGGCTCATCGCCTCGCGATCCAGTGCGGCAAGTGAGAGATTCTCCAGGGTCCGACCTTGCGCATACAGGTCCCGCTTTACCACGGCGCTGGCTATACTGAGCAGTCCGGCGGCGATCGGTGTCGGCACACCGGCCCAGCGCCCCACCGACACCATGAATGACAAGCCCAAATGAGTGTCCTCGACCATGTATCGGTGGTACTGCAGGTCAATCTGTTCCCGCCAGTCGCCGCTATCGACAAGCTTTTCATGGGCGGCGCGACCGTACATCCACTCGTTACCTTCTCCGGCCCGGTTGTAATGATCCCGCAGGGGAAAATGTGGCTCTCCATAGCCAAGCGCTTCGCGCAGCTTTATTCGCTCACCATCCAGTGCGTCGGTAACACGCCGTATCGATGGCTGAGTACCCTCGTTGTGTATGTCCCAGCTATCAAAGTGCTCCAGGGGGCCGGCATTCATAAGAATCAGGGGCGGATGGATGATCGGCCCTGCGTTCATCAATGCGGCACTGAGCACGTCCTCGCAGCGCTCTACCGGGAATATTCCGGCGAGCAGATTCAGGGCACGGTCGGTGTTGGCGGAGGGAAAAACACCTGTGGGCAGCCGCGTTGCGTATCCGCTGATCACCACCCGTTGTGACCCGTGTTTACGCGCCAAATAAGGCAAGGTGCCGGTTTCGGCAAAGCTGACATCAGCCCTGTTTCCTGCCTCATGCATCGCCCGCGCGAACAGATAGCACCCGAATGTTCCAGGCGGCAGATACACGACCTGGCCAGTGGACAGCACAGGTGCCAACTCCGCAGCAAGCTGCTCGTGTACTGTAGCCGGCAGGGGAATCAACACCAGCTTGGCACCACTGATCGCCTCGCTCAAGCAGCTGGTAATGCGTGCCAGCTTTACCTTGCGCTCCCCCGCCTGGTCCACTAACGAGATATGGCCCGCCTCTGCCAGCTGCTGTAGCGCCTTGCGATCCCGGCGCCAGAACTGCACTTCGTGCCCCTGATGTGAAAGGCTAGCGGCAGCTGCATAACAGCCATGCCCTCCCCCCAACACAGCTACTCTCATTTATATTAACCTCGTTTATCGAGAAGTCGCGTATAAACAGGCTTCACTTTAATGGGAAGGGCGCCCCATCAAAAATCAATAATGTTGTTGTCTGATATTTATTGACTACATATCAACCGAGCTCGAAACTCTATAATTGATCACAGAGGCTGATGATGGTTTCCCTCATCCAGCGATGTGCCGGATCCCGGTCCATGCTGCTATGCCACATGAGATAATAGGTCACAACAAATCCCTCCAGTGGCAAGGGCGTCAGCTGCAAACCATAGTCCCGCGCAAAAACCTCTCCGATCCGTTTCGGCAGTGTGCATATTAAATCGGTTTCCACCAGCACATGGGGATAATTGAGCATACTGGGTACGGTCATGGTACGCTGGCGCGCGACATCCAGTGACTTCAGATGCTCGTCCAGAACCGACACCCGACGATCGTAGGGTGTCAGCACGATTTGCTTGGTAGAGAGGTATTTTTCGAGACTCAGGTTTTCCCCGAAATCGCTGTACTTGGGATTAAAAAGACAGCAAACCTCTTCTTCCGCAATTTTGACAACGTGAATCTCATCGTCGACCAGTTGCTGGTAGTCGATGGTGAAATCAACAGCGCCAAAACGCATTCTTTCGGCCAGCTGCTGGTCGTTGCTGGAGCACATGCTGAGAGTAATGGGTGAATCCAGCTGTGACAGGCGTTTGATCAGAGCGGGCGCGAGCAATACTCCGGCATAATCCATTGAAGCCAAAATAAACCTGCGACTGGCCCGACTGACGTCGAATTCGACAGAGGGCGCCAATGTATCGCAAACGAGGGACAGGATGTGACGAATGGGCATCTCCAGCTCCGCGGCCCGGGATGTCGGACGAACACCGCGCCCCGTGCGCACGAAAAGCTCATCCTTCAACATGATCCTCAAGCGTGCCAGAGCAGCGCTTACCGCAGGCTGGCTCATACCAATCTCCCGAGCCGCCTTGCTGATATTCCGCTCTGCCATCACCGCGTCAAACACTGTCAGAAGATTAAGATCAACACTGCGAAGATTGATACCCTTGGCCACTTTTGCCTGCCTCCATTCGTCGATACTTCCGCGATCTTGCACCCGGCAAGCTTACCCGGAGAAAGGCTCTTGCGAAAGCAATACGACCTTCACCATTCATCCAAACGGTGAAGTCCACGAAGGTTTTCAAGGGAGAGATGGATGCACTTATGGGTAAATATAATACCCGGTAGAACAGGGGCTGACCGGCCCGGGCACGCCCACGGGAAACATCTTGGGAGCTCCCGGGAACGCAGCCTCGTGCCAGCCTGAATTACAACGCCTCAGTTTTTATTCAGCAACTTATCCGCATCCAGCCGGAAGAAGCGCACCGCATTGTTGAAAAATATGTCATCCTTCTGTTTTTCGCTAAGAAACTCGGCACTTTCAATCGCCTCAACTGACTCACTGACGATCTGCGGCCAGACAGCATGATCGGTGCCGAACATGATTCGCGTCCCCATCCCGGCTTCCACCAGAATTTTTATATAGCGATGAACCTCTTTGCGAGGGACTACCGTCATCAGCATCGAGACATCCACATAGACCTGGGGATGCATATACATTAGCAGCAGCATTTCATCCACCATCGGCCATCCGGCGTGCATCACGTAGATGCGTAATTTCGGAAAACGCCGCAGTATGTCTTCAATTTGAAGCGGGTGCGTGAGGTCCGATCGGTAGGCATTTATCTCGTGGTAGCCAATATAATCGTTGCCCG
>JBKDZQ010000669.1:0-1593 GCA_047971325.1 Parahaliea sp. | reverse complement strand
AGTGAAAGGCCTGCGCGATGAAGCCGATGCCCTGCGTGACTCCAATGTTGCCTTACGCAAGGACAACGCCGAGCTGCGCAAGATGGAATCCCGGCTGGGGCGAGGCCTCAATACCGAGCTGAACAATACCCGCCGCGAAGTACAGGCCCAACTGGACGACGATGTCCAGCGGGTGCGACAGCAACTGCGCGAACTGGAGGAACACGCGCGGGACGTTGAGGGCCGGCTGGCCAGTGGCGGTCTATCCGCCGGCGGCTTTGCCGGCAGCGGTACTGGCGCGGCGGTTGCCCCGGACGTCATCACCTGGGTGGCGCCGCTGGGTAGCGGGATTGGCAGCGCGGGCAACAGCCTGAGCGATCACCTGAACCGGGTCACCGGCCGGAGCGGGCAAGGCCTGGGTCTGCCGACGGCTGCGAGTGGCGCCGCCGCCGAGGAAGCCCTGGTGCCCTGGTACACGGTGCCGCGCAACGCGACCCTGATGAATGCCACCGCCATGACCGCCCTGGTGGGCCGGGTGCCCATCGGGGCGCAGGTGACCGACCCCTACAGCTTCAAGGTCATCATCGGGACCGACAACCTGGCCGCCAATGGTATCGAGGTTCCCGAAGTGGCCTACGCCATTGCCAGCGGCAAGGCGGTGGGGGACTGGACTCTCGGTTGCGTGCGCGGGGATCTGCACTCCATCACCTTCGTATTCGAGGACGGGACCATCCGGACGGTGCCGAAAGCGGAGAACGTCTACGAGGGCAACACCCAGCAGCGGAACATCGTCATCGGTGAGCTCTCCGACGAATACGGCAACCCCTGTGTGGTGGGGCAGCGTATCTCCAACGCCTCCACCTACCTCGCCCAGCGCATCGGAGTGGTCAGCGCCGCGGCGGCGGCGGAAGCGGCGGCTGCCAGCCAGACCACTCAGATCACCACCTTCGATGGCGGTGGCGCCGGGGTGGGCACCATCGTCACCGGCGACTTGGGCGAGTACATCCTCGGTCAGGCGATCGCCGACGGCAGCCTGGAAATCGCCCGCTGGCTGGATGAACGTCAGGCCCAGCAGTTCGACGCCATTTATGTCGATCCCGGCGCCCGGGTCAGCCTGCACATCACCGAGCAACTGGAAATCGATTACGACCCCAACGGTCGGCGCACCAACCATGTGAGTGCCCGGCAAGGAGGCTACCGTGCACTGGACTAAACCCGTTGTGTTGACCGCCGTGCTAGCGCTGGGTGGTTGCGCTACCCAGGACACCATCCTCCCGGAGACCGAGGACACCATGCTGGATATCTATCGTGGCGCGATGACGGCGCATGGGCAGAACGACCTCGATCCCCCGCAGGCGGTGGACGTGTGTAAAGAGCTCGCCCTGGCGGACGCGGCAACGTCCATTGAGGACTGCGAGGATACCGCACGCGAGCACGCCTCAACGATGTACCGGCACATCGACGCGCAACCGGCCGGCGAGGATCTCGATTACCTGCCCTACACCCGGGAAGTCGCTACCGAAATCGACAACCTGTTCCCGCGCCTCGACAATCCGGACATCGTCATTTACGTCTACCCGCACCTGGCAACCCGTACCCGCGCGCCGATCCCTG